>CAZMSM010000053.1:0-13964 GCA_964568955.1 uncultured Eubacteriales bacterium
TTCAATTTTACTTGTGATGGGCTTAGAAAGGTGGCAAAAAAACCGCAAGCAAATGACTGCTTGCGGCAAAAATTTAGAGCCTTACTTCAATTGTTCCCCGGTTGCCGCGTTAAAGAAATTCTGAAAAACGGCGATATGGGAGCTTGAAATATGCTTGTCTATATGCATCGAGCCGAAAAACCAGCGTTTGAATTCGCAGGAGTTGCTCAGTTCTTGAAAATAAGTGTTGAGGCCGGTTACTCGCACGGCATTTTTTTCTTTGAGCTTCAAAAAGCCTTTGATTTTTAATGGCGGCTCATGGGTGACCACAACATCCACACAGCACTCGGCGTCCTCAAGGTTTTTGGCGCCTTCGAGCAGTTCTTCCCTATTGGGGATTTCACAACGGGACCAGCGGTCGTTGTCAAAACGCAGGTCAATATCCGGGCTTTCGCCGCCGCCCATGGTGAATATTTTTAAATCTTCAATCGTAAAGATTTGCCCGCGCATTAAATGGAACAGATTACCGCTGATGCAGTGTACTTTGCCGCCCTTCCATTCGCTGATTTTATAGTTGTTCAGCAGTTCAAAGTTTTCGTGCGTGCCGTCAATAAAGCAAACATTATATTTCTTTTTGCCGAGTTTTTTGATGAGCCGCTGTTCCTCTTTGTTGTTTTCCCATATAAAACCAAAGTCACCGCATATAATCAGCGTGTCGCCTTTTTTTAGTTTTTTTATAATAGGGCTTTTAAAGCGGCTGTAATCACCATGTGTGTCGCCGGTAATGCAAACCATATTTTTTACTCCCGCCTGTTCTTGTTTTATTTCTTCCGGTAGTTTGTTTTTTATCGGATAACTGGTATAATACACTCTAATAATACATCATTTGGTGGTATGTTGTCTATGAGAAAAATATTAATATTTTTATCTTGCTTTTGTTGCCTTGTTTTGGCCCTTGCTGTTTTGCCACCCATTGGGGTACAAGCGGCGTTTAATCAAGTGCTTGAAACGGAAGAGTTTCATTCGGAAGTCATTTTGCTCGTTAGTTTGGATAACGGCACGGTGCTTTTCAATAAAAATGCCGATTTAAAAACACCGCCTGCGTCGCTTGTGAAAATTGTGGTCGCATCGCTGGTGTTGGAACATTGCACGGACCTTGAGGCCATTGTAACCGTGCCGGAATACACCATTCGTATGTTGGACAGGACAGGCAGCTCCAACGTGGGGCTTAAACCGGGAGAGGAAATGTCCGTGCTCAACCTGCTCTATTGCCTGCTTGTTCCGAGTGCCAACGATGCCGCGACGGTTCTGGCGGATTATGTCGCAGGCAGTGTTGATGTTTTTGTTGATATGATGAATGCCTATGTCAAAAACTTGGGCTGTGAAGATACCCATTTTCTCAACCCTCATGGGTTGGATGCCGATGGGCAGCATACAACGGCAAACGACATGTACAAAATCGCCATGAAGGCAATGACCGTCCCTTTGTTTGAACAGATAACCGCAACCCAAAAATATACCGTGCCGGCAACCAACATGCGCGCCCAGCGCAACCTAATCAGCACGGTGTTTTTGATGAACAAGGGGATTAAGGACTATTACTATCAATACGCCACGGGGATAAAAACGGGTTCAACAACCGGAGCGGGGCGCTGTGTTATCTCTAAAGCAAGCAAAGACGGTTACTCTTATATGGCGGTTATCATGCGCTCACCTTTTAAAAACATTGATTCGGACAGCGCCTTGGAAAACTGTGCTTTTATTGATTGCAAGGCGTTGTTCACGTGGACTTTTAAACACATTCGCTTGAGAACGGTAGCGGAGGTTAACCGGATCGTATCCGAAGTGCCCGTTCATCTTTCATGGAAGACCGATTATGTTCAGCTTGTGCCGCAACAGGAATACACGGCCCTGATGCCGACCGGTTCCGGAGTAGGTAGCGTGCTGATTGAAACAGTGCCCGAAAGTATGCCGGAAAGCATCAATGCTCCGGTGAAAAAGGGGCAGGTAATAGGGGAGGCGAGGGTGCTTTACGCGGGGGAGGAAATCGCTCGTATCAAGCTAACCGCCAACCAAGATATTTCCAGGAGTTTGCTGCTGTATGCCGGTTCACTGATAAAGGCGGCACTATCGACGACCGCCGCCAAAATCATCATCGGTGTCATTGTCCTTTTAATATTGGCTTACGCCGCTTTGACAGTGGTAGTCAATGTGCGCAAGAAAAAACGCAGGAAACTCAGGGTGGTGCGTGGTAGGGACTTTCGATTGAAGTAAAGCTAAAAAATAAAAAAAGAGACCGGTTCCATACAAGTGCAATTGTTTGGCGTGGACGGTCTCTTTCTTATTTCAAGTTTATAAAATATATTTCTGCTTTAACATATTCAAATGAGTATAGGGGAGAAGTTCTTCTTTTTGCAACCTTCCCACAACAATCCCGGGATGAATCTTTATCGAACTTGCGAAATCTCGAATCTTTTGCTCGCTAAAGAAGGATTCTGCAACAAATGACGCATAATCTTTTTGCGGTATTAATAAATCTTTTGCAAATTGATCTGCTTCCTTTTCATCATCTTCAACAAAGCCATTGGCTTCAAAGTTGACCAGCGTCTTCGTTATTTTCTTCTGAAAAACGTGTCCCAACTCATGTAATAATGAAAACCAAAAAATGTCAGCCTTTTTCCCTCTGTCAGTAATACCAAGAATAACTTTATCTTTGTTAATCCATTTAGTTGCCCCATATACACCGGAATTTTTCAAGCTGGGAATTAGCACAAACGCGACCCCACACTCAGCTAAAATTTGAGATAATTGCGGTAGAAACGCTGATGGGGCTTGCAGGGTCATTTCTCTAATTTTGGGCAAATATTCTTTAAGCCTTTTTTCCGAATAAGGCTGCGTTTCTATTTGCTTGCCAAGATTAATTACTGTTTGAACCCATGCATTAGAATTTAGAATAACCTTATCATCAATACAATGTGTTTGACGAAATTGAACAAGGAAATCCGGCTTTTTGAATACACTAAAAGATGAAATGGCGAAATACTTGAACAAGGCAGAAATCTGCTCTGCCTTATTTTTCAAAGCATCAACCACACCAAGCCTTACAAAATATGAATAATCGATTAGCGCCAAATCAACTTCTTCATCTCTTTGCGCTTGCAATTTTTTTATCTCTATTACTTTTTGGTCATATTTTTTTTGTAAATCAAGCCATACGGCTACGCTTGTGCCAAGCATTAAAGATAAATTCTTTGCAATACTTTCGGAAATAGATGCTTTTCCATTAATTAAATCGCTTAAGTTCTTTGGCGTAATGTTTAAACGTTTAGCGAATTCCTCTTGAGTCATTTCTAAATCGTGTATTAAATCACTAATATAATACCCGGGGTGAAATGCAGAGATTTTCTCAAACTCTATTTTATTCATAATGATTTGACACCTCCAACACTATAATACACTTTACGACATTGCACTTCGAATTGAAGTCCAATTTATTGTCTTCATTGCTCAAAGGCGGCTCCGGCTTAATAATCAAACGGTATCCCAACTTTCGGCCAAGGTCTATGGCGAACAGGTCTTTTTTATTTCCCGAAAGTTGATGCAAATGATAGGTAGGCATGCAAGCAATATCATTCAACGTTGACGCGCTTTCAATAAAATTTAAAGCAGCAAATAACTTTTCCGCAACAATTTCTCCCAAAGCTTTCTTTGCTTGCTTATTGTCACTACATAGTTTTTTTGTTTTGTTATCTCCGTACCCTGCAATATCCATTATACGCTCCATCTTCGAATTAGTCAATAGAATAGATTACCGTTTTGGTAATTTATTTGAAGTGAGTACCGATGTTATTTGAAACTTGATTCGAGTTTTGCCATATTTTGCACCTCAAAAAATTTTCCTTACTATATCCCAAAATGAATATAATAACAATAAAATTTAATAACGCATCATTTTCAATGCCTTTCTATGGTTGCAACCGGAATAGGCAAAGGAAACGGCATAGTCGTAATGAAACGACTATGCCGATATTTAAAAGGTTTTTAAACGATTAATTGAATGGGTTAAAGAAATACTCAAACGGGTCGGTTGTTGTTTCGTCTTGCGTTTCGTTGGACGGTGGCGTAATGCCCTTATCCTCAACGAGTTTAACCTTGACGGTGAACTCCTGTGTTTGGTAATCCTTATCCACCCTGCATAGTTTGAGTGTCAATGTGTCGCCCACTTTGCCTTTGTCAATCACTTCCAGCAGTACGCTTGCCGTGTCCAAATTTTTGCCGTTGACCGCAATGATAAGGTCGCCCTTCCTGGCCTCGGTCTTTGCAAGTTCACTGTCGGGACTGATGCCGTTGATATAAAGCGAGCCGGAGGGCAAGCCTTTGATTTGCACAAGCATGCTGTATGTCTGGTTTGAACTTGCCGCATAGTAAGTGATGCCGAGTTTTGGCCTGTTTGGCACATAGCCATATTTAACAATACTGTCAACAATGACTTTGGCGGAGGTAATAGGAATGGCGAAACCCATGCCCTCATAGTTTGTATCAATAATTTTTAGTGAATTGATGCCGACGACTTGACCATTGGCGTTTACCAAGGCACCGCCTGAGTTGCCGGGGTTGATAGCTGCGTCGTGCTGTATTAATTCCATTGTGTAGCCGATTTCGCTGTTTACCGGGCGGTCAATGGCGGACACAATACCACGTGTGACGGAACCGTAAAACTCTGCGCCGCCGGGGTTGCCCACGGCGAACACTTGCTCGCCTACCTTAAGTGCTTGCGAGTCGCCAAACTCAGCCGCTTTCAAGGTCTTTATTTTTACTTTAATAACACCTACATCGGTGCGCAGGTCGAAACCGACCAGTTCTGCCTTGTGTTGCGTTCCGTCCTCAAGCTGGATGGAGATATTGACGCCTTTATCGCTGATGACGTGTGCGCAGGTGATAATATATGTATACTCGCCGCTTTCGTCCAAGCCCATAACAATGCCGGTACCTTCACCCACGACACTCTTGTTTTTGTTGCCCAAGTTGCCGTTTTCCGTATAAACAAGGATAGCCAGTACGGAGGGTTTGACTTTTTCCGCAACCAGCACACCGTCAAGTGCACCTTGTGCGGCGGAGCCGCCGGATACGGCAGGGGAATCCTGAATTTGTAACGACGGCCCGTTGGCGGTCGTTTGGCTTGTATCGTCTTTGATCGTCGGTGCTAAATTTTTGCCGATAGCAACGCCCGAAACAACAAGAGAAAAAACCAAAAGAGCCGCAAGAATAGAGAAGAAAACCTTTAAGCCTGTCTTTTTGCCTTTTGTCTGTGGGATGGGTTGCCCGTACTGTGCAGGCTGCCCGTATTGCACAGGCTGTTGCCCGTAAGTGAAGGGTGCGTTTGGCGCCTGTTGGGCGGGTTTACCATAATAAAAAGGCGGTGGCGTCCCTTGCTGTGGGTAGCGGTAGTCCTTATAGGACGGTGGGTACGGTTGACCGTAGTACTGTTGCCGGGGTTCGCTGTGTTCCGGCGGGGCTTCGTCGCTCACGGGTTCATGGGTATTTTCGCCGTGCGGCGCATCAACGGTGTTGTCCACAGGTTGCCCTTGCGCATCAAAAACACTGTCAGCATCGACGGGTTTGCCGGTATCGGGTGTGCCCTCGGTGGTGTAGTTATCATCTTTTTCGCTCATAAAAAATACCTCCATGTAATCAATATAGCTACAGTATAACGCCTGCATGTGTTCATTGTGTAGCAACTGTATTAAATAAATTTGAACATTCGGTAAACTGCGTTAATTTATTGGCAGTACAAAAACAAATTCGGTGTATTGATTTTCGATACTGTTGACGCTGATATGGCCGCCATGCAGTTCAATAATCGATTTTACAATATACAGGCCCAGCCCTGTGCCTTTGACATCAAAGCTTCTAGCCTTGTCCACCTTGTAAAAGCGTTCAAACACTCTGCCGATTTCCTCGGAGGAAATGCCGGTGCCCGTGTTTTTGATTTTTACCACAACGTTGTCTTTTTCTTCATAAGCGGCGATGTATATAGAGCCGCACGTCGGGGTGAATTTAACCGCATTGTCCACAAGATTGTAAATGATTTGGTTTATCATACTCTCATCTGCCGACAAATAAACGCTGCTCATTTGGTCAAGGCCGAAAATCGTTATTCTTTTCTTTTCAACAATCTGTTCGAATGAAAGCGCGGTTTTGAAAATCTGCTCTGCAATGTCAAAACGTACGGGTTTTAGCGTTAATTCGCCGGCTTCGATTTTAGACATGTTCAGCATGCCTGTAACCAGTCGCGAAAGACGCTTGATTTCATCGCTGACAATATTTAGGTAATACTCCCGCTTGTCCGCATCAATCGTTCCGTCAAGCATACCGTCAATAAATCCGCCAATGGTGGTCATCGGTGTTTTTAGCTCGTGTGATACATTCGCCACAAAACTCCTTCGTGAGGATTCCAGTGTGGCCAAGTCTTTTGCCATGCTGTTAAAGCCGGCTGCCAGTTCCGCCAGCTCGTCATCGCCGCTGACCTTTACGCGGTAACTAAAATCGCCCGCCGCAAAACGCCTGGTAGCGGCTGACATTTGCCTTAATGGTTTGGTTACCCGGTAAATCATGTAGTATACGGTGATAAAAGCGATAGCCATCGCAAGCAAAGAGGCAAAGCCGAACATGCGCAGCATCGATATGACATAGGGGCCCAGTACCGAGGCAACAGGTTGTGCGGCAAAAACAATGCCGATGGCTTGTTCATCCGCAAAAATCGGTTTTGCGACAACCAGATGGGGGTTGTCGTATAGGCCGTCAAGGTCACTTAGCTCACTGTAGCTGCCGGTTTCGATAGCTTGTTTGATAACTTGCCCCGGTAAATTAAACCTGCCGTGGATATTGCATGTGCCGGGCATGACAATCATATCCTCACGCAACAAATCACGGCAATAAATGACTTTTCCATCCGTGTTGGAAATATAAATATCCGCGTCAATTGCCGAGGATAGCAGCGACAGGGTATTGCAAATCAGCAGCACGGAGCCGCTTTCGTTTTGTTTCATATAGCCGGAGTTGACGAGTTCTGCGGTTGTTTTCGCAACGCTTTGGGCGTTTTCGTCCAAGAGCTGTTCCTTTTCGCTCAGCCATGAGTTGGAGATAAAAAATAGCAAAGCTCCGCCCAAAACGACAAAACTTAAAAAAATTACCGCTGAGACGATGATAAAATATTTTCGAAAGAGGTTCGTTTTTCTTTTGATACTTTTGATACGCATGCTTGTGTATTAATCCTTTGTTTCAAATTTATAGCCTACGCTCCAAACAGTTTTTAGTTCCCATTTTTCCGACACGTGTTCCAACTTTTCGCGCAGACGTTTGACGTGAACATCAATCGTTCTTGAGTCGCCATAGTAGTCAAAGCCCCACACCTCATCGAGCAATTGGTCCCTCGTGTACACCCTGTTGGGGTTGCTCGCTAAGTGGTAGATAAGCTCCATTTCTTTGGGCGGTGTATCCACTTTTTTGCCGTCTATCTTAAGTTCGTAGTTCGTCAGGTTGATGGACAGCTTATCGAAAACAACCTCTTTAATAGTGTTTTCGGAAGTGCCGGAGGTTCTGCGCAACACAGCCTTTACCCGTGCCACAACCTCTTTTGCGTCAAAAGGTTTAACAACATAGTCGTCTGCACCGAGTTCCAAACCCAGCACTTTGTCAAAGGTCTCGCCTTTTGCCGTGAGCATGATAATCGGCTTGTTGGACGTTTTACGGATTTCGCGGCAGACCTGCCAACCGTCAAGTTGCGGTAGCATAATGTCGAGCAGGACTAAATCAGGATTGTTTTCCTGAAAGACTTTTAGCGCCGTTACCCCGTCATGGGCCAGCAGAACCCTGTATTGCTCTTTTTCAAGGTATAGCCTCAGAAGCTCACAAATGTTTGTGTCATCATCCACAACCAGGATTTTTTCGTTCGCCATGGGATATCAACTCCTTTATTATTTACGCTTTGAAACCGTGGGATAGAAGCTCTGTTCTTATTATACGCTTTTACTTTTGTACTTTTTGTACGTATTGTGAATAGTCGGAAAATCTTTTATGACAATAGTATACTGTATTTTCGGCAGATAATCCAACTATTTTTATAATTAGCACAAAAGCGGCCCCCACATTACGTGTCAGCCGCTTTTGGATTATTTGCTTATGCCGTATAAGTCGAAAACTTGAAAGAGGTGCGTGAAGTAAATTTTTCCCCCGCCTTAAAGAGGCATTGCGGGAAGGAGGGCTGATTGGGCGTATCCGGGAAATACTGCGTTTCAAGGCAAAATCCGGCGCCTTGCCCCATCAGATGACCGCCTTTGCCCGTGACATCTTTTAAAAAATTACCCGTATAAAGCTGAACCCCGGGCAAGTCCGTAAAGACTTCCATCACCCTTGCGCTTATCGGCTCCCACACAACGGCGGCTGAAATGTCTTTGGGGCGTGTGTTTAGGCAAAAGTTATGGTCATAGCCTTTGCAGTTTAAAAGCTGTTCGTCGTTGGCTGTGATATCAAGCCCGATTGTTTTGGGCACTGTAAAATCAAAGGGCGTACCCTTCACGGCGCGCAATTCACCCGTGGGGATGCTGGCACTGTCCGTCGGGGTGAAATAATCGGCACTAATTTGCATCACATGCCCCAAAACATTACCCGCATCGTAGCCGCCAAGGTTAAAGTAGGTGTGATTGGTTAAATTGATAACCGTATCTTCATCACTTACCGCACAGTAGTCGATGATAAGCTCATTTTCGTCCGTTAAAGTGTATACCGTCTTGACATCCAGCTCCCCCGGGAAGCCATGGGCACCCGCAGGGCTTGTATAACGTAGCTCCAAGGCGTTCGCACCCAGCGGCACAGCATCCCATACCGCGTGAGAAAGCTCGCCGCCGCCGTGCAGGCAAGTGGCGTTTTTCTCATTTTTTGTCAGGTGGAATATTTTGTCGCCCAGTTTAAATTCGCCGTCGGCAATGCGGTTGGCATAGCGCCCGACAAGCTGCCCTTGGTAATTGGAACGCTCCAAATGCCCATCCAAGTCATCGAAACCGATGGTAACATCCTTAAAAACCCCATCTTTATCGGGCATTGAGAGCGCTTGAAGGGTGCCGCCGTAGGTCAAAATCTCTGCCGAGGCACCGACTGCATTTTTGATAGTGTAAAGCTCAACTGCCTTACAGTCTTTTGTTGTGCCGAATGGCTTTTTTTCTATACTCATAAAGTTTTGTAGTCCTCCGCTTTCCTCAAAGTTTCTTCCGATTTTCTCCCGCAACGGTGGGGTCTGTTTTTTTATAAGTTGTTACAGCTTTCGATGATGTCAAAAACATCATTCAGCGTTTGAGTGACAAAATCCGCCCCGGCTGCGCGAAGCTCTGCCTGTGAAAAAGAGGTGGTTAAGGCTAGGCAATGCATGCCGGCGGCCTTTGCCGCTTTTACACCGGAAAGCGCGTCTTCGACGACCAACGTTGTGGAAGGTTCAAAACCCGCTTTGTTTGCCGCGGTTAGAAAAATTTCAGGATGCGGCTTTTTATGTTTGACATCGCTACCGGTCACCAGTGCCGAAAAAACACTTTTGTCCACCCCGATGCAGGTAAGGTTGCATGCCACCTTGATGGCATCGGCTGCAGAGGCAAGAGCAATTTTTATACCACGCCGGGCCATGCCGTCAAGCACCGACTTTGACCACGGGTAAACGGTTACGCGCTCTTGGGCCTTGGCGATATAAATCTCATAGGCCTTATCCTTCATATCCATGGTGAAAGGCACGCCGTGTTTTTCTGCCACACCGCCGATAAATTTGTTTTCGCCCATGCCGGTGAAGGGTTTAAAATCCTCCGGCTTTGCGTCAATGCCCCAATCTTTTAGGGCTTCTATGCCGGCAAGGGTGATGGCTTCTTCCGAATCCACCAACACACCGTCCATGTCGAATATTACAGTGTTAATCATTGAGGGGTCTCCTTCGTCTGTGGTTGTACAGTTAAGAGAAAGTGAGAAAGGGAGAAAGGGAGAAAGGGAGTATGCCGATTTAAAAACCAACGCTACTCCCTTTAAAGCTTATTAAATTCGGTTAAATTCGTGCAACACCGGTGTCTCTTGCGGCTTGTGCGACTGCCTTTGCAACCGCGGGGCCGACCCTTGCATCAAAAGCTTTGGGTAAAATATACTCGGCGGTCAGCTCTTCGTCGGAAATGAGGCCGGCAATCGCTTTCGCCGCGGCTATTTTCATTTCCTCATTGATGTCGCTGGCTCTGACATCGAGCGTGCCCCTGAAGATGCCGGGGAAGGCGAGCACATTATTAATTTGGTTGGGGAAATCGCTGCGGCCCGTACCCACTACCGCCGCACCGGCGTGTAGGGCAAGGTCGGGCATAATTTCAGGCACGGGGTTGGACATAGCCATAACGATAGCGTCCGTGTTCATGGAGCTGACCATTGCCTCGTTAACGGTGTCGGGTGCGGAAACGCCGACAAAGATATCCGAGCCTTTGAGCGCGTCGGCAAGCGTACCTCTTAAGCGGTTCTTGTTGGTGAAATCTGCAAGTTCCTGCTTGGCAGGTGTTAAGTCATCACCGTCGCAAATAATCCCTTTGCGGTCACACATAATGATGTCTTTTACGCCAAGGGACACAAACAGTTTAGCAATAGCGACACCGGCCGCGCCGGCACCACCGAATACGACAACACAGTCCTTCATGTCTTTTTTGACAAACTTAAGGGCGTTTATGACGGCTGCCATGCAAACCACAGCGGTACCGTGTTGGTCGTCGTGGAAAATCGGGATGTCGCAGATTTCCTTGAGCCTGCGCTCTATTTCAAAGCAACGGGGGGCTGATATATCTTCCAGATTTATGCCGCCGAAGCTGCCGGCCAAGAGGGCTACTGTATTGACAATGTCGTCAACCTCTTTGGAGCGGATGCAAAGAGGGATGGCGTCAACGCCGCCGAATTCCTTAAACAGGACACATTTGCCTTCCATGACCGGCATACCGGCTTCCGGACCGATGTCGCCCAAACCGAGTACCGCGGTGCCATCTGTGACGACAGCAACGATGTTCCAGCGGCGGGTTAGTTCATAGCTTTTGTTGACATCTTTTTGGATTTCGAGGCAAGGTTGGGCAACACCGGGGGTGTATGCGAGCGAAAGCTCCTCTTTATTATTCACCGTGGCGCGGGCAGTGACTTCCAGTTTGCCTTTCCACTCGTAGTGTAATCGTAGCGATTCTTTTGCATAATCCATAATTATTTATCATTCCTTTATTTTTGTAGGTGTAAACATTCATTCTGTAGGGACGAGCTGCGTGCGCTCGGGAAATCTAACATCTAGCGTCTAAACTTCCCAAGGGAAGGTATACTTTGTCAGCTTGAGGTCATCGCGAACCTTGCATAATTCAAGTTGAACCGCTTCGTTAATCGGCACACCGGAATCCTTGCGTTGCAGCCAAACTTCATGTTCTTTTTCACCTGCGGTAAAGATGCGGTCTTGACCCGGTGCTTTTTCCGACGCGCGCAGCTCACGCAGAATGTCGCCCGCTGTTTTCTTGAACTCTTCAAGTCCCATAAAAGCTTCCGTATCGATAGCAATAAAGAAATGACCAAGATGGTAAGGCGCATCCTTGCCGTCTTTTTTACCTGTGAGCATTTTAAGAAAACTGCCTTGCTGTAAAGCGGCAGAAAGCACTTCAATAACCGTTGCATAGCTGTAGCCTTTGTAACCGGCCAGTTCTTCGCCAATGCCACCCAAAGGGGCCAACGCTGCTTCGCCGGTGTTTAAATCTTTGAGAATTTGGTCGGTGTCTGTCTTGGGCTCGCCGTCCCTGCCAATAACCATACCCGACGGTGTTGCCTTGCCGATTCTTGAAAAATATTCCAGCTTGCCGCGTTGGGTGATAGAAGTCGCGCAGTCAATGTTAAAATCAAACTCTTCATCGGTTGGGAAGCCGATGGTAAGGGGATTGGTGCCAAGCATATTTTCAACACCGAAGGTTGGTGCAATGGAAGGGCGCGCATTTGTGCCGGTCATGCCAATCATACCCGCTTTGCTGGCCATAGTGGTGTAGTAGCCGGCGATGCCGTAATGGCAGGAGTTGCGCACCGCAACCATACCCATGCCATATTTTTTTGCCTTTTCAATGGCCAGCGACATGGCTTTAAAGCCGATAACTTGGCCCATGCCGTCATGCCCGTCAACCACCGCGGTTGTAGCCGTTTCGCGGACTATTTCGTAGTTTGTTACGGGGTTTTGGATACCGATATTAATCCTATCGATGTAGATAGGCTTAAAACGGTTCACACCGTGGGATTCGATCCCTCTTTTGTCCGATTCCAGTAAAACATCCGCACAGATTTTTGCGTCCTCACGTGGGATGCCCACCCCTGCGAAGGCGTCCTCTACGAACTCGTAGAGCGTCTTCCAATCAACAGTAACTTTTGCCATGATTAAATCCTCCATTTCATATATTTATTCTAAATTTAAAAAACTAAACCGGTAACGCCCAACCCATTGACCGCTCAACTGCACGTTGCCAGCCTGCGTACATTTTGTCCGCCGTTTCTCTGTCTATCTGTGGGGTGAAAACGCGTTCCACTTCGCGGATCTTTTCGATCTCTTCCTTATCCTTCCAAAAACCTACCGCAAGGCCGGACAGATAGGCCGCGCCTAGCGCCGTTGTTTCAATCGTTTTCGGGCGGCAGATATTGATGCCGAGTAAATTTGCTTGTATCTGCATCATGATGTTGCTCACACTGGCCCCGCCGTCAACACGCAGTTCGCTGAAGGTAAGGCCCGAGTCGGCCAGCATCGCTTTCATCAGGTCAGTGACTTGGAAGGCGATGCTTTCGAGCACCGCTCTTGCAAAGTGCGCCCTGTTAAAGCCCCTTGTTAAACCAACCATACAGCCCCTGGCATACATATCCCAATAAGGGGCACCAAGCCCTGTAAAAGCCGGTACAAAGTAGCCGCCGTTGGCGTCGGGTACGCTTTCCGCCAGTTCATCGCAACGGCTTGCGGTGTCAATCAAACGCAACTCGTCCCGCAACCATTTGATGACGGAGCCCGCATTGAAGGCACTACCCTCGATGCAGTACTCTACCTCATCGCCAATACCCCAGGCAACGCCGGTTAAGAGGTTGTTTTTGGATTCGACACGTTTGTCGCCCGTGTTCAAAAGCAGAAAACAACCCGTGCCATAAGTGTTCTTTGCCTGACCGGGCTTAAAACAGCCCTGACCGAACAAGGCCGCCGATTGGTCGCCGATAGCACTGCTGATAGGAATGCCTTCGAGTGCCTCTATGCCGATGATCCCGTGACCGACGGTTCCGTAAACCATGCTTGATGGAACGGGCTTTGGCAAAACAGACATTGGGATGTCGAGTTTTTCGCAAAGCGTTTTGTCCCAACACAGGTTGTCCACATCAAACAGCATGGTGCGCGAGGCATTGGAGTAATCCGTCACATGCGCTTTGCCGTTGGTCAAGTTCCAAATAAGCCACGTTTCCACCGTTCCGAAAAGAATGTTGCCCGCCAGCGCTTGCTCACGCACGCCGGGAACATTATCCAATATCCATTTGATTTTGGTGCCGGAAAAATAAGCGTCAATCAAAAGACCTGTTTTAGCCTTGACATAATCCTCAAGGCCTTGTGCTTTTAATTTTTCGCAAAGGTCTGCTGTGCGGCGGCATTGCCAAACAATGGCGTTGTAAACCGGCTTGCCGGTGTGTTTATCCCACAGAATTGTGGTTTCACGCTGGTTGGTTATGCCAATGGAGACGATTTCTTTGGCGCCAACCTTTTCTTGCGCAAATACGGAAACGACGGACTGTAGCTGACTGTAGAGTATATCCATCGGGTCATGTTCAACCCAGCCTGCCATCGGATAAATCTGGTCAAATTCCTTTTGTGCCTTCGCGACGATATTGCCACCCTTATCGAAAATGATAGAGCGTGAACTGGTTGTCCCTTGGTCAAGTGCGAGGAC
>CAZMSM010000054.1:0-6981 GCA_964568955.1 uncultured Eubacteriales bacterium
GAAAAATCCAAGTGCATGGCGGTAATTTTTCCGACTTTTTTCAACGCGTCTTCCAAAATCTTTTTTGCCGGCGAGTGCATAAACATGATTGCTTCCATATAGACAAGTCCACGGCTTTTTGCCAATGATTGGAGCTCGATTAATTGCGCCGGAGTCACGGTGGCCGGTTTTTCACATAGGACGTTTTTGCCGTTTAACAGGAATAGCCTACTTTGATCGAAATGCAGATTATTGGGTGAAGCAATGTAAACGGCATCAATATCCGAGGTTGCCATTTTTTCTAAATCGGTATACACACGCTCAGCTGCGAAACGTGATGCAAAGCTTTCGCCCTTTTGTGCCGAACGCGAATAAACGCTTGCGAGCGCCAACCCTTCGACAAGGTTTGCGCCCGCAATGAATTCTTCAGTTATCCAACTTGTGCCGATGATGCCGTATTTTATCAATCTGTTCAACTCCGTTATCTTGTTCAAGGCGGATGATTGCCTTATATTTGTGTTAAATCTAAACCCATTGCTACAAATCCAAAGATTTTTCTGATTACGGTAAAGCCGTACTTCTCATAAAAATTGATACCCTTTTCATTACCGGCGCCGACAACCAGCATGATGGCAGAAAGCTCTTTTGCGCGAAGGTGGTTGGTCAAGGTATCCATTAGCACAGTGCCAAAGCCCTTGCGTTGGTATGCCGGTAATATGTCAATATGCAAGTGCGCAGGGTATCTTTTGGCATAAATACGCTGCGGCACCGTTGTAAACCAAGCGGTAATGCCGTTTAGCCGACCGCCTTGCCGCGCCCTAGCGATGTATTCTTTGCAAAAGACTTTGTAATAGCGGTCAAAATTTTCCGCACAGAGGATATAACCTACCGCAGTATCATTGTCATCAGCGAGCACAAAACAGTTGTGCGGCTCTTTTTCCACATAATAATCGCAAAAACACGCCAACAACCGGGCACGTATTTTGGGTTGATAAGCATCGGCCGGCCCGGTAGCAAGGCATACCTCCTGCACAGCCGCTTGGTCTTTGCCCTCATACGGTCTTACAAGTGCCATGAAAATACACCTCCGGTATTGTAATGCACCCCACGCTCGGTGATAATTGCGGTAATAAGCGCGTGGTCCGTAACGTCAAAGGCTGGGTTATATACGCCGACACCTTCCGGTGCCATAGGCTTTTTGTACCACATTTGTGTGACTTCCGTGCCTGCACGGTGTTCGATTTTGATACTTGCACCGGTTGCGCAGGCTTTATCGAGCGTTGAAGTCGGGGCGGCTACATAAAAGGGAATGCCGTAATGCTTTGCGAGTATTGCAATGCCCGATGTGCCGATTTTGTTGGCGGTGTCGCCATTTGCGGCAATTCTGTCCGCACCGACGATAACGGCGTTTACCCTGCCTGTGTGCATAAGCGATGCCGCCATGTTATCACAAAGCACGGTGACATCGATACCTGCTTGATTCAGCTCCCACGCAGTCAGCCTGGCCCCTTGCAGCAAAGGGCGCGTTTCGTCCGCAAAAACCTTAAAGTTTTTGCCTTGTTCTGTCCCAACATAAATTGGTGCAAGTGCCGTGCCGTATTGAACCGCGGCGAGTCGCCCGGCGTTACAATGCGTCAATATGCCAAAACCGTCCTCCAACAAAGGGGCGCCGTTTTCACCGATTTTGCGGCAAACGGCAATATCTTCTTGTTTAATCTCCAGCGCTTTTTCTTGCAACATTTTTTTTATAATAAAAACAGGCACGCCTTTGTTGTCCTTAAGCACCTGCTCCATGCGCTCAAGCGCCCAAACTAAATTAACGGCGGTTGGCCTGGATGTCGCAAGGCAGTCTTTTACAGCGCTGAGCAACAGGCTAAACTCGCAAAAATCAGTGGTTTGTATGTTTTGCGCCGCCACGGCATAAGCGATAGCCGCGGCAACACCGATAGCGGGCGCACCGCGCACACGAAGGGCGCAAATAGCCTCCCTCGCCTGCTCAACAGTGGTGAGGGTCAAAAAAACGGTTTCGTTTGGCAAGAGGGTTTGGTCAATAATGACAAGAGCGTTTTTTTGAACATCATAATCGACGGTTTCAAAGGCCATGGACAATCTCCTTAACGAGTGTTTGCAAGTCGTTTGCTTTTTTATTGCCGATTTCGATAACTTCTTCGCCGCTGAGCGGTTGGTCCAGCACACCGGCGGCCATGTTGGTAATGAGTGAAATTGCCAAAACAGGCAAGCCGGCGTGTGAGGCGACGATAACCTCCGGCACGGTGGACATCCCCACGGCGTCGGCACCAAGGGTGCGGAAGGCCCTGATTTCCGCCGGTGTTTCGTAACTCGGGCCGGTACAGCCGATGTAGACGCCCTCCCGCAAGGTCATGCCGCATTTTGCTGCGGCTTTTTTGGCGGCTTCGCGCAGGGACGGGGTGTAGGTTTTGCTCATGTCGCAAAAGCGCGGGCCAAAATCATCCGCATTTTTGCCAATGAGAGGGTTCGTGCCCATCATATTGATGTGGTCCGTAATCAGCATAAAATCGCCGACAGAGAAGGCTGTGTTGACACCGCCTGCAGCGTTTGTGACAAGCAAAGTTTTTATCCCCAGTAATTTGAGGACCCTGACAGGCAGAGCGATGTCACGCATAGCCCAGCCCTCATAAAAGTGAAAACGGCCTTGCATACAAACGACTTTTTTACCGGAAAGTGTACCAAAGGCGAGGCGACCCTTGTGCCCCGGTGCGGTTGATTGTGGGAAATCCGGGATTTCCCCATAATTGATGTAAATTGGATTTTCCAGCTTTTCGGCCAGGGAACCGAGCCCGGAGCCCAGAATAATGCCAACCTCCGGCTCAAAATCAATTTGCTTTTGGATGTGCGCAAGTGCTCTTTCAGGCATTCTGCCCGCCTCCATTCTTTACATATATTGTTTAAATTGCTCACCAATAATATTATATCACCTAAACACAATTATTCAAGCAATATTTTGGTTGACACGAAGGCGCAAAAAACATAGAATAACTGTCAATGGATATAAAAAGAAAACAGTGAAAGGAAATAAAGCGAATGGCTAACTGCCCGAACTGTGGATTTAAACTGAGAATTTGGCATGTCAAAGCCGAATGCCCCAAATGCGATGTAAATATACCGAACTTTGACTGGGTAAACCGATTGGAGCAGGATTCGATTGCTGCGGAGGCGGCCTACGCAAAAATGCGGCAAACAATAGCGAAGTTGAAATTTGCCTTTGTGGGAAGCCCGCTTCGTATCGCCCGTTTACCTATTTCCGTCTTACCGCTTTTTTCGTTTTTGCTGCCGCTTTTCAGCGTATCTTTTAACCTTCCCTTTTTTCAAGGGGATAAGACCTATAGCTTGATTGGAATTATTACACACATACCGGATATTCCGCTCGCCGCTATCCCCGATTATCTTTCATCCGACATTTTGGGTGGCGCTACACTGCGGCTTTTGGTCGCTGTTGCGCTTATTTTTATCAGCTTAATTTCGCTGGTAACCGTGAGCTTGGGTTTTTTAATCGCAAATTTTAAACATCTCAACAGCAAAGGACTGTTTTTTACCAATCTTTTTGCCGCAGGGTGTATGTTGGCAAGCGCATTTGCCTTTGCAAGCTTTTCCACTTTACAGCAAGCAAGCACGGTAAACGCCTTTGCCTTGCAACCGAGTTACGGGCTGTATGTGAGCGCAGGGTTGTTCCTGGCATCCTCCATTATCAACTTTTTTGTTGCCACCAGCAGGACAGACACGGATAAGTTGAATGAAAAACTCGCATTGGCGGCCGCCGGAAAGAAGAAGGAAAAGAAAGAAAATAAAGAAAAGAATAAATAGAAGAAAAACTAAAAAAGAAATACGCATATAAAAAACGGGCGGTGGTAAAACCGTCCGTTTTTGCTGTTTTGCTATGTAAAGGTTATGAGCTTGCCCACAAAATACCAGGCTATCCCCACCGCGCCGGCCCCGGTTATCACAAAAATGGGGTTCGGTTTAATGATACGCAAGAGCGAAAAACAAGCTAGCAGTAGCAGGATGGATAAAATGTTGATATCCGCAAAGCTTTGCGGCAGGGTGCCGTCAAAAAGCGCTAAGAGCAAAACGGCAAGGCTTGCGGAGGCAATCATTGCAACGACTGCGGGGCGTAGCCCATCAAGCACACCCTGAACGCCTTTAAAAGCTTTATACTTGGCATAAAAATAGGCCAACATCATAACGATTAGAATGGAAGGCAGCACACATCCCACGGTGGAAACAATTGCTCCGGAAAAACCGGCTACTTTCATCCCCACAAAAGTCGCGGCGTTGATGGCTATGGGGCCGGGTGTCATTTGAGACATGGTGATCACATCCGCAAACTCGGAGAGTGTCAGCCACTCATTGGCAGTGATTACTTGATGCTGAATTTGCGGCAATGCGGCATAACCGCCGCCGATGCTCAGCAGACCTACTTGAAAAAAACTGAGAAAAAGCTGAAGGTATATCATTTAACCCCACCCCCTTTTCCAAGTTTTCCCCTTTTGCCTCTTTTTCGCCGGCTTTTGTATAGGGTAGCCCCCACACCAAGCACGGCACTGAGTGCAAGTACCACCAGAATATGGATATTGAAAAAGTAGACAGCTATAAAAGCGGCTACCATAATGATGAGTGACAGGGGATTTTTTTCTTTAACAATGCTTCTTGTCATTGTTATGACTACATCAATCAGGACCGCGGCCACACCAATTCGCATACCAAGCATGGCGGCGTTCACTACAGGGTTATCCCTAAAAGAGGCATACAGCAAAAATAAAGCAGACATGACAAGCAGTGGCGGCAAAACGGTGCCAAAAACCGTAACCAAAGCGCCTGCCGCACCGGCCATCTTGAAGCCGACGAGAACAGATGCATTGACGGCAATCGGGCCGGGAGCGCTCTGTGCGATGGCGATAAAATCGAGCATCTCCTTTTCTTCAATCCACTTTAACTTTTCAACATACTTTTTGCGCATTAAAGGCACAATGACATAGCCCCCACCGAAGGTGAAGGCGCTGATGGAAAAGGTGGACAAAAATAGCTTTGCATACAAGTTTGACAGCTTTTTGATTGGGATCACCTCTGATTCTTACCCTCTATTATAAACACAACTTCTAAAAAAAACAACCGTGGCATCGGATAAATCCAAAAATGAAGTGCTTGAATAACGAAGACTTATCAACTATAATTAGACCAAACAAATATGTATGCAGAGGTGTTAATAATGGCAAAATACGCAATTGGCATTGATTACGGTACCCTTTCCGGCAGAGCGTTGCTTGTGAATGTTAAAACAGGGGAAGAGCTTGCCACGGCTGTGCTGGACTTTAAGCACGGCGTGATGACCGAGGCCCTGCCTTGCGGCAAAAAGCTGCCCTATGACTGGGCCTTGCAACATCCGCAGGATTACCTGGATGTTTTAGCGACGACTATCCCAAAAGTTTTGAAGGAATCCGGCGTTGACAGCAGTGATGTTATCGGGGTCGGCATTGACTTTACCGCTTGCACCGTCCTGCCAACCCTTGCGAACGGCACGCCTCTATGCTTTTTAGAAGAGTACGAGTGCGAACCGCATGCTTATGTAAAGCTGTGGAAGCATCATGCGGCACAAGGGCAGGCGAACCGACTCAATGCCGTCGCAGAAGAACGCGGCGAAGCATGGCTTCAAAATTACGGCGGCAAGATTTCCTCCGAATGGGCCATACCAAAAATCTGGCAGCTTTTGGATGAGGCACCGGAGCTATACGCAAAAATGGACCGCTTCATCGAAGCGGCGGATTGGATTGTCATGCAGCTCACGGGGGTTGAAACCCGCAACGCCTGCTGTGCAGGGTACAAAGCGCTTTGGAACAAAAATACGGGCTTCCCCTCAGACGCATTTTTTAAAGCCCTTGACCCACGCTTGGAGCATGTGATTGATGAAAAATTCAGCAGGGATATTTTACCCCTTGGTGCAAGAGCCGGCGGCATTACCGCAAAAATGGCAACCCTCACAGGGCTTAAAGAAGGCACCGCCGTTGCCGTGGGCGTAATTGACGCGCACATCTTTGTACCAGCGGTGGGCATCAGCCGTGAGGGCGAAATGCTCGCGATTATGGGCACTTCCACGTGCCACATGATGATGGGCAAGGTTGAAAAACAAGTGCAGGGCATCTGCGGTGTTGTGGCTGACGGCATCATGCCCGGGCTGTACGGCTATGAGGCCGGCCAAGGTTGCGTCGGCGACCATTTCCAATGGTTTATCGATAACTGCCTACCCCAGAGTTATTATGACGAGGCGGCAAAAAAAGACATCAATATACACAAACTGTTGCGCCAAAAATGCGAAGGGCAAGGTCCCGGGAAAAGTGGTTTGATAGCACTCGACTGGTGGAACGGCAACCGCTCGGTTTTGGCAGATGCCGATTTAACGGGGATGCTCGTGGGTATGACACTGCAAACCAAAGCGGAAGACATATATAAGGCACTCATCGAAGCCACCGCCTACGGCACACGCATGATTATTGAAACCTTCCGTGAATACGGCGTTGGGGTGGATACCTTTTATGCGGCGGGTGGCATTGCGCTAAAAGACCCAATGATGATGCAAATTTATGCCGATGTGATTAAAATGCCCATTAAAATTGCCGGCTCCGAACAAGGCGGCGCGCTTGGCTCGGCTATCTTCGGCGCATTCGCCGCAGGTAGTGCAAACGGCGGTTACGACGATGTGTTTGAAGCGGCAAAGGTCATGGGTAAAGTAAAAGACACCGTGTATTACCCGAACGATGAGAATTCGCAGGTATATGACAAGCTGTTTGCGGAATACAAGATTTTGCACGACTATTTCGGCAGGGGCGAAAACGATGTGATGAAGAGGCTCAAGAAGCTGAAGTAGTGAACGACCCCTGTGTCGTTGCGTGGTTAGTGGCCGGTGGTCAGCAGTTGTAGGGTTCGGCATCCTTGACGAACCGAAAAATGGCGTTTCAATCCCACCACCGC
>CAZMSM010000054.1:6991-13945 GCA_964568955.1 uncultured Eubacteriales bacterium
AAGGCTCCTTTTCCAAAGGAGCTGTCACCAGCAAAGCAACGCCGTCATTTGCGAATGTCGGCGGATTTAATCACCCGGCGAGTGCGCTCGCCACCCTCTTTGAAAAAGAGGGCTTAAGAGGGAGAAATCATATGAAAAAATACCTTTTCTATTTTATCGTCGGCTCGCAGTATCTTTACGGCGAAGACACACTCAAACAGGTGAACGAAAACGCCAAAATAATGGTTGAGGCCCTGGGCGGCAACGCGCATATTCCTTGCTCTATCGTTTACAGACCCTGCGTAAAAACTGCGGATGAAATTTATGCGGCTGTGAGTGAAGCGAACGGTAACCCCGACTGCGCGGGCATCATTACTTGGATGCACACCTTTTCGCCGTCCAAAATGTGGATCGCCGGGCTTTCGGCCCTGCAAAAGCCTTACCTTCATATTCATACCCAATTTAACCGCGATATCCCTTGGGGCAGTATTGACATGGATTTTATGAACCTGAACCAAAGCGCACACGGCGACAGGGAGCATGGCTATATTGCCGCGCGCATGCGGTTGCCCCGCAAGGTTATTGCCGGGCACTGGCAAAACGAGAATTTTGTCTGCGAAATAGGCGATTGGATGCGCTCTGCTGTGGGTGCGGTTGAAAGCAAACGGCTGCGCGTTTTAAGAATCAGCGATAATATGCGAGATGTTGCCGTTACCGAAGGGGATAAAATTGAAGCGCAACTAAAGCTCGGCTGGCAGGTAGACCATTATGGTGTGGGCGATATTGCCGATGCGGTTGACAAGGTAACACAAGGCGAAATTGACGCTCAAATGGCCGAGTACGAACTTTATTACAGTATGGACACGGATGACACGCCTTGTGTCCGTTACCAAGCAAGGCTTGAAGTTGCCATTAAAGAATTTATGAAAGCGGGGCGTTTTGGCGCCTTCCATACCAACTTTCAAGATTTACACGGTTTAGAGCAGCTCCCGGGGCTTGCCGCTCAGGACCTTTCAAGGCAAGGCTATGGTTTTGCCGCTGAGGGAGATTGGAAAACCGCGGCCTTAGCCCGAACGATGAAGCTCATGGCGCAAGGCAAAAACGGTGGAACGGCGTTTATGGAGGATTACACCTACTATTTAGAACCGGGCAATGAACTTATTTTGGGCGCGCACATGTTAGAAGTCTGCCCTAGCCTTGCCGCCGAAAAGCCCAAAATACAAGTGCACCCCCTGGACATAGGGGGAAAAGAACCGCCGGCGCGTGCTGTGTTTAAAGCCAAGGCCGGCAAAGCCATCGTTGTTTCGCTCGTGGATATGGGGGATAGGCTACGCATGATTGTTAATGACATTGAATGTGTTGCACACCCGCACGATATGCCAAAGCTACCGGTCGCAAGTGTGTTATGGAAGCCCCAGCCCAGCCTCAAAACCTCCGCCGAGGCATGGATTTTAGCCGGCGGGGCACATCATTCGGTGCTAAGCTTTGACCTGAGTGCACAGCAGATGGCCGATTTTGCCGAAATTGTCGGGGTTGAGTTTTTGCACATAGATAAAAATACAACTATCCCGGACTTCCGTAAGGAACTGTTTTATAACGACAGTGCGTGGAGAGTGGGCGTGAACAGATGATGCTTGAACAGTTAAGGCAAGATGTCTGCAAAGCAAACAAGATGCTCTTTGAGTGTAATTTAGCGCTGTTCACCTGGGGGAATGCCTCCGGGATTGACAGGGATGCCGGGCTTGTCGTTATTAAGCCCTCCGGCGTATCCTATGCCGAGCTTACGCCCAAAAACCTTGTTGTCGTTGACTTAAAAGGCAAAAAAGTGGAGGGTACACTTCGCCCCTCCACCGATATGATGACACATATTCATTTGTATAACAGCTTCCCTTGCATCGGCGGCATTGTGCACACGCACTCAAGTTGGGCTACTGTTTGGGCACAGGCAGGCCGGCCAATACCGCCGTACGGCACTACGCATGCCGACTTTGCTTATGGTGCTATCCCCTGCACAAGAGCACTTTCAAATCCGCAGGTCAAAAACGATTATGAGCTCAACACCGGCAGAATAATTGAGCAGTGCTTTCAAGACAAGGGTATTCATCCGCTGGCCGTCCCTGCGGTGCTTGTTCACGCCCACGGTCCTTTTACCTGGGGCAAGACTTGCCTTGAAGCGGCTGAAAACGCCGCTATTCTTGAGGAGCTGGCAAAGACTGCCTGGCACACCGAATTGATGCCGGGTATTCATCCAATAGATCAGTTCTTGCTTGACAAACACTACCAACGCAAACACGGTAAAGATGCATACTATGGGCAAAAATAGCCACCACTTAGAATAATATAGTTAAAAATAGTCTTCTGCTTCATTAAACCGAAGCAGAAGGCATTTTTTAACAGTTTCTTTTCATTCTTTTATTTTTAGATTTATAATAATGTAAAGTGCAATCATTAAGAATGCACAAGCAATTATAACCAATAGTGGGAAACCGCCGAGTTTATAAAGAAGAGGACCTACTAAACTATAAAAGGTAATCGTCATAGCATTTACAGTATACATTAGACTCATAAAAGTACCCTTTTTTTCAGGAACTACTTCAGTAGCAAATGCCTGATAAGAAGTCCAACCTCCATCCAGTCCAAAGGAAAAGAAGATAGCCAGCAGTACAATTAATATTAAACTCTTAACAAAGGGTATCGGTATAATGGCAATTAACATTCCCATAAACAGTATTTTCGCTAATTTATACTTGCCTATTCTGTCAGAAAAGACGCCGGAGAAAAACGTGCCAAGAACAGTACCAATCGCCACAATAGTATAGATTGTGCCAATATTCACTTGGGGCACATCGAAAGAATTGGCTAAATAAATCCCTAAATAGTTCAATAATAAAGTTGGCGCCGTTAAAATTAGAAATACAGAAATTAACATCTTTTTCACTATAGGTTTATGTAGCAGTGATAAAAACTCATTTTTATTGACGACAACATTGGGATACTTTTGCGTTTCCGGTAATTGTCCCAGAAAAATTAAAGCGAGCAAGGCTACAATAGCCAAGGGAATATATATAACAACTAAACTATCATACTTATCCACTAGAAAACTTGAAGCAATGGGACTAAGCAGTACAGAGGCGCTAAAAGCAGTTCTAAGCAATCCGGAAGCCTTCCCTCGATTTTGATAAGAAATGAACTCGGAAAGGTAGGACAGATTAGTAGCACTTAGTGAAAAATAGGCAAACCCAATAAATATTCTTGCACATGCAAAAACAAGCGGAGACCCCGCGAAAGCCGCCATAATAGATCCCAAAATAAATAAAACCAAGGAAATAGAAATGCTTTTCTTTTTACCAAACTTATCGCCAAAAACGCCAAGATAAGGTACTAAAAAACCAACTGCAGAATATCCTAGGCTTAACAGAATAACCATGCTTTCATCTATAGAAAAATAAACAGCTAAAAATGGCGATAACGGACCAATAACAGCCATTTCTGCCGCTACAAGTATTTGTATTATAAAAGTAGTTGCAAACATAAAGTTTCTTTTCATTTTCACTCCAAGTGTCAAGGAGACTTCTACAAAAATTCTTGGTAGCTTTTCAAAATGGTCTTCAGCTCATCATCCGGCATAGCCGTTGCCTTGAGTGACAAACTGACAGGGCTGTTGACAAGCTTATCTTTGTGTGTCATCTCTATTCATCCTCTTGAAAGCCTGCCAATGTGTTGTTCATGTCTTCCCATTGCGTTAACAATTCGTCTTGCCGCAACCGCAAATTTTCAAGCTCGGTGCTCAATTCCATAACTCTTTCATAATCCGCCGCGGTTTCGGGCAGGTTCAAAATCGCACTGATAGCGGCAGTTTTATCTTCAAGTTCCTCTATGGTTGCTTCGCAACGTGTTATCCTCCCTTGTAGGCGCCGTTGTTCGCCATCACGCTCTTTACGTTGCTTATAATCGTTGTTTTTGGGTGGCGTTGCCGTGTGAACTTCCTGCGCCATCGCCACTGTTTTTGTCGTATAATCATCATAATTCCCGGGGTAGCTCGCCAGCGTTTCCGCTGTCATCCCCAGTATCCGCCCTGCCAGTTTGTTGATAAAATACCGGTCGTGTGACACGACAAGCATGGTGCCTTCAAAGTCCATCAAGGCTGATTCAAGTGTTTCCCTCGAGGCAATATCCAGATGGTTGGTCGGCTCGTCCAGCAGTAAAAAATTCGCACCCGAGAGCATCAGCTTTAAAAGGGCCGCCCTTGCACGCTCCCCACCGCTGAGCGTGCTTACTTTTTTATTGACATCGTCGCCTTTAAAGAGGAAAGCCGCAAGGGCGCTTCGCACTTGCGTGGTGGTCAGCTCCTTATGCTCGTCCCAAATCTCATCCAAAAGGGCCTTTTCCAGACCCAGGTTGGCAAGTTTTTGGTCAAAATAGCCGACGTTGACCATGGCACCAAAAACATGCTCCCCCCGGTCTGCCGGCACCTCGCCCGTTAAAATACGGAGCAATGTTGTTTTGCCGCAACCGTTGGGGCCCAATAGAAACACGCGTTCCCCACGCATAATCTTAAATGACGCGTCACAAAAAAGCATTTCGCCCCCATAACTTTTCGCAAGACCATGGGCCGTGAGCACCTCGTTCCCGCTCACGCGTGCGGGTTTAAATTTAAAACGCAGCGGCTCTTGCTCCGCTTCCGGTTTAACAAGGACTGCTACTTTTTTATCCAGCATCTTCTGTTTGCTTTCCGCCGTGATGATGTTCTTTTCCCTGTTCCAACGGCGTTGCTGCTCAATAATGCCTTCTATACGATGAATTTCCGCCATTTGATTGGCGTAATGCCGGCGGTCGATTGCCAATTTTTCTTGCTTGTGGTTAACAAATTCGGAATAGTTGCCGTTCCAAAGCCTTAGTTTTTGGTTTTCAATCTCCAGCGTTTTGGTCGTCACCCTATCCAAAAAGTAGCGGTCATGGGAGATTACAATTGCTGCACCCTTAAAGTCCCGCAAAAATTCCTCCAGCCACTCCACACTCTCAATATCCAAATGGTTGGTCGGCTCATCCAACAAAAGCAAATCGGATTTGCTCAGGAGCAATTTGCCAAGGCTGAGTTTTGACTGTTGACCGCCGCTTAACTGCGCACAGGTCAAGGAAAAATCACCTTCGCTAAACCCCAGCCCCAAAAGAGTTGCCCTTGTTCGGCTGACAAAGGTAAGCCCACCCAGCCTCGCAAACTCCTCCGTGAGAAAGTGTTGGCGGGCAATGAGGGCATTTATATCCGGGGGACAAAGGTGGATTTTTTGCGCCAGTTGCTCGAGTTCACTTTCCATATGCATCAAAGGTTCAAAAACACACAGCATGTCATCGTACAGGGTTTTTCGAGAACCCCCGCTGACATGCTGTTCCATATAGCCCAGTTCAACATCTTTTGCTTTGACAACGGAACCTTGCGTTGACTCCAGCACACCGATAATGAGCTTAAAAAGCGTCGTCTTACCGGTGCCATTAGCCCCGACAAGGCCGACACGATCTTTTTCCCCAATATCAAAAGCGGCGTTTTCAAATAGAGTTGTATCGCCGAACATCATTTTTAAATTGTGTACACTGATTGCCGCCATAGTCTACCCTAAATTCTCGTTTCCAATATTTGTAAATTGCCGGCAATGCGGTAATCGCCGCAACCGGCCGGAATAAATATACTGTCGCCCCTGGTAAGCGCCATCATTTCCCCCGCGCAGGCAAGCTCGCCATTGCCTGCCAGCACAAGCAACGACACAAAAGAGCTGCCGTCTGCCGTGCCTTGGGTCTTGCCATATATATCCAGCTTATCCGAAATAAAAAACTCACAATTGACCAGTTTTGTACGTTGCGTGCCGATGCCGCTGTCTTGTGCCGCTAACGGTAAAGTACTCGGCCGGTAGGGCTCGCGTTTGGTTACCCGAACAGCGTCATCCACGCGCAACGGGCGCAAGGAGCCATCTTTATCCACCCTGTTGTAGTCAAACACCCGGTAGGTCGTGTTCGAGTTCTGCTGAACCTCCACGAGCAAAACGCCCGAGCAGATGGCATGCAGAGTCCCCGCTTCAATAAAAAAGAAATCTCCTTTTTTCACCTTAAACTTTTGCACATAATCAATCAAGGTACCTTTTGCGATGGCGTCTATAAATTCGCTCTCGCTGATTTCCTCTTTAAAGCCGACAATCAGCTCGGCACCCTCTTCGCAGTCAAGGATATACCAGCACTCGGTTTTGCCATCCCCTTCGCCTATGTACTGCGCATAGGTGTCGTCCGGGTGAACCTGAACAGAAAGGTCGCCACGCGCATCGATAAATTTTATCAACACCGGGAACTTTGTCGCTTGTGTGCGGTGAAGACCGCAGATTGACCGATCCTCCTCAAACACTTCTTGCAGCGTTTTACCGGCATATTCGCCGTTTTCAATTACACTGTAACCGTCTTTGTTGCAAGAAAGCATCCATGCCTCGGCCGCATTCGCTTTGTCGGTTTTAATGCCGTACTCTTCAATAAGCCGCGTGCCACCCCAAATGTTTTCACAAACAGCCGCCTTTAGCTTCATCGGATATCGTTTCATTATGCACCTATCCTTTCCCGGGTTATATGCCGCCTCAAAAATCCGCCTGTGTCTCTTGACGTCACGGTGAACAGTTTAGCATATAATACACAAAAAATCTATACCGGCAGAATGCAAATCCGGATTTACATCATGTGACATCGTGTGAAAACGTCAAAATTTTTCTGAAATTTGGGTTTTCTCGTAAGTTTTCTATATTTTCCTATTGCATTTTAAGTGACAATCATTTATACTAACTTCTGCGTCAATCATCATCGGTTGGCACACATGGACGTTTGGCTCAGCTGGTAGAGCATTCGCTTGACGTGCGAAGGGTCGGCGGTTCGAGTCCGTCAACGTCCACCAAGATAGAAATCTCCGGGAATCCTTACTTGTAAAGGTTCCCGGGGGTTTTTTTT
>CAZMSM010000055.1:0-6193 GCA_964568955.1 uncultured Eubacteriales bacterium
AGGAGATACATTATTAAATATATTTGCAGAGTGTGAAAAGCTTGGCAGTGAAGATATGATAATCGAAGTTGCTTCCACTTCCAAAATCAGTTTCCCGGGCGGCGGCGTATCCATTTTAGCTGCCTCAAACAACAATATAACAGCCATCAAAAAGCGGTTGTCCATGCAGATAATCTGTCAAGATAAACTTAACCAATTGCGCCACGCACGCTATTTTAAAAGCGTTCAAGGTGTCAAATTGCATATGAAACGGCACGCCCGCGTACTGGCGCCCAAATTCAAAGTGGTGCTTGACACGCTCGAAAAAGAGCTAGGGGGCAAAGGCGTGGCGCAGTGGAACAACCCCAACGGCGGCTACTTTATCAGCCTTGATGTCTTGGATGGATGTGCAAAACGCACAGTGGATTTGTGCCTGCAAGCCGGCGTTGTATTGACGCCCGCCGGTGCTACCTACCCATATGGGGTTGACCCGAAGGATTCCAACATAAGAATTGCGCCGACATTCCCACCTGTAGAAGAACTAAAGGTTGCAGTAGATTTATTGTGCCTTGCTGTAAAACTAGCGACCGTTGAAAAATTGCTTGGCAATTAATTAGAGGCATTAATTAATTGCC
This sequence comes from uncultured Eubacteriales bacterium, assembly GCA_964568955.1. GTDB lineage: Bacteria > Bacillota > Clostridia > Oscillospirales > Acutalibacteraceae > UBA1447. Next base: position 615 of record CAZMSM010000055.1, read on the forward strand.
GGTGTTACGTATAGTTGTTATATATGACGTTTTTTGTTGCGAGTACCATAATAATTACAAAAATACCTTGATTTTCATTTTTGCATAGTATATACTTCTAAAGGTTACAGCAACGGGGTGTAGCGAAGCTTGGTATCGCGCTTGGTTCGGGACCAAGAGGCCTCGAGTTCGAATCTCGACACTCCGACCATTTAAAACTCCCCAAACCTTAGAAATAAAGGCTTGTGGAGTTTTATTTTTTTCATGAACTCAAGACAGAGAGGGTGCGTAAAACAATGGCAGGAGTAACACAGGATTTACCGGCATTAAGAATGTGGCGCCCGGATGTGGAACTGCCTGTTTTCCCCCTTCCGCAAGGTCACCGTGTCAGATTGCTTGCGGATGATGAGGGTGAGGCATGGTGCGCTTGCGTATTAAACGACATGGGTATCGATAAAATATCACAGGAACTTTTTAAAGAAAAAATGCTGGATGATGTCAATGTTCCCGCAAACTCTATTTTTTGTGTGGAGGATGAAAATCATATTCCGGTTGCAACCGCAACCGCTCAGCTAAAGCTTGAGGGCGATGGACCGCATTTGCATATGGTTGGCGTGCGGGAAAGTGCCAGAGGTAAAGGGCTGGGGCTCCCGGTTTGTGCGGCCGCGGTTCAAAAACATCGTGACGAAGGGCGTTCAAACTGTTTTTTATCAACACACGATTGGCGATTACCTGCTATCAAACACTACTTGAAGCTTGGTTTTTTGCCGGTTTTAATTCACAAATCTATTCGCGAACGTTGGTCAATCATTTTAAAAACATTTAATATTCCATCCATACCTTGCGTTAATGAAGATTTATCGCCTGCGCAGGACATCATCGCGGCCTTATAAGTGTTTAAAGCTGCCTTAAACTTGTTTTTAAGGCAAAGCAGTACGTTTGTATTGATTTTGAAAGGAAATGATTTTGTATGCTTAAAGTCGGACTTGTCGGCGCAAGAAGTCGAAGCACCATATTGGGATTCAAAGCGCGCCCGGATGAAGTGGAAGTTGTGGCTATGTGCGATTTAAATGAAGAAGTCGCAAAGCAAGTTGCCGAAAAGAATAATATCCCAAAAACCTATCGAATTTATGAGGATATGCTGGGAAGCGATATTGATGCGGTAGTCATTTCGACCCCCATGCAGTTGCATGTTCCGCAAGCAATTGCGGCGCTTGAAGCCGGTAAACATGTTTTAAGTGAAGTTACCGCAGGGGTTACTATGGACGAGTTATGGTGGCTGATTGAAGCGGTTGAAAAATCAGGCAAAGTCTATATGTTTGCCGAAAATTACTGTTATATACCCCAAAACCCGCTAATCGGGGCCATGGCAAAAGCGGGCTTGTTTGGTAAACTGTATTATGGCGAAGGTGAATACCTGCATGTTATCAATGACAAGCTTTTATATCCGGGTGGTAAATCGTCGTGGCGTAAATATTGGCAGCTCGGTAAACGCGGAGCATTTTATCCCACACACAGCATCGGTCCGGTGGCGCAATGGTTTGAAGGTGACCGTGTTCAATCCATTATAACGGTATCAAGTGGTCAGAACCGGGCCTTGGAGCTGGGTTTGCGGCAGGATGATACAACCCTCACCATGTGTCAAATGGAAAGCGGTGGCTTGATTAAAATCAGAATCGATTGTATGTCGCCAAGACCTCATAATTTGACATACTATTCTTTGCAGGGTACGAAGGGTTGCTACGAAGCACCCAGAGGGCTTGGAGACGACCATAAAATTTGGCTCGAAAGTATGGGGGGGGATTTGGATAAACCTCAATGGCACCCCTTATCCGAGTTTTATGACGAGTTTATGCCAGAACGCTATAAAAACGCGACAGAGGAACAAAAATCGGCCGGGCATTGGGGTGGAGATTTCTTTTTGGTGGATGATTTCTTGGATTCGGTTTTGCTTGGCACAAAGCCCGCTATTGACGTTTATCAGGCTTGTGAATGGACGGCGGTGGGGCTACTGTCCGAACTGTCCGTCACCAATAACGGCAGGAGCATAGAAGTGCCGAATTTCCGTAAGAATTTGCCACTGTCCGAACAAATAATAAAACTGTGATTTACGGTGTGGTATAAAATCAGAACTTTAAATTGGGAGGTTTTTTCAGATGAGATTTGATGTTGCGATAATCGGCGCAGGCGTTGTCGGTTCATTAATTGCCCGTGAATTGAGTCGATATAATATCGACGTTGTGTTGCTTGAAAAATGCAACGATATGGCCATGGGTACGACGAAAGCGAACAGCGCTATTGTTCATGCGGGGTTTGATTCGGTTCCCGGATCTCTTAAAGCAATAACAAATGTTGAAGGTGTTAAACTGATGCCCGCATTGTGCAAGGACTTAGCAGTGCCATACAAAAACATCGGTTCGCTTGTTTTAGCCTTTAATGATAGCCAAATGGCGCATCTGACGAAACTGCTTATTCGAGGTAATAAAAACAATGTGCCAAAGCTGAGGATTATAGGGCAGGATAAACTAAGAGAGTTGGAACCGAACGTCAACATTAACGCCCTTGGCGCTTTGTGGGCACCGACTGCGTCTATCGTTTGCCCGTATGAACTGACCATTGCCGCGGTTGAAAACGCAGTTACCAACGGTGTTAAATTTATACGGAACTTTGAAGTGAAAAGTATAAAAAAACAGCAAGACGGCGCATACATACTGAGTTCGGGGAAGGATAAAATACAGGCAAAATATATAATCAACTGTGCCGGTGTTTTTAGCGATACGGTTGCGGCCATGGTCGGAGATCTGGATGCGGCTTATAAAATCATCCCGCGCAAAGGTGAGTACTTCCTTTTTGACAAAACTGCAAACGGTCTTGTCAATCAGGTGGTTTTTCAATGCCCCACGAAAATGGGTAAAGGTGTTCTTATTGCGCCGACGGTTCACGGCAATGTAATCGTCGGTCCAAACGCGATTGATATTCAAGACAAAGAGGATTGCTCCACCACGATACAGGGCGGGCTTGAGATTATGAAGAAAGCCAGGCGCTCCATCAGTACGCTCGGGCCCAAGGAAATGATAACAGCCTTCGGTGGGTTAAGGGCACATACCGAAGATGATGACTTTATTATTGAAAAAAGCAAAAAGAATGAAAACATTATTCATGTTGTCGGCATAGAATCCCCGGGTTTAAGTTCTGCACCGGCCATCGCTATTATGGTGAAAAAGATGCTATTATCCATAACAGGGGAGCTTGATAAAAACAAAGATTTCGACCCTGTTCGCCCTGCTCCTGTTCGATTTAAAGAGCTCAGCGATACCCAACGCAGGGAGCTAGTCAAGAAGAACAAAGCATATGGTCGGGTTGTTTGCCGATGTGAAACGATTACGGAAGGCGAAATTCTTGACGCAATTCATGCGCCTGCGGGGGCGGTGGATGTTGACGGAGTCAAACGCAGAACAAGAGCGGGTATGGGGCGTTGCCAAGGGGGATTTTGCGGTTCAAAGGTAGTTGAAATTTTATCCAGAGAACTGGATGTTCCACTCAATGAGATAACCAAATTCGGCAAAGGTTCAAAGATTCTTTTTGAAAAAACGAAGTGATGGTGAGAGTTTGACTTTCTTTCAATATGAAAGGTGAGGATATAAATATGCTTAACTATGATTTGGTGGTAGTCGGCGGCGGTCCTGCCGGTATGGCAGCGGCACTAAAAGCAAAAGAATGCGGCGTAGACAGCATTATAATTCTTGAAAGGGCCCAGACGCTTGGCGGCATTCTGGAACAATGCATACATACGGGGTTTGGACTGCATTATTTTAACGAGGAGTTATCCGGGCCGGAATATGCGCATCGGTTCATAGAACTGATTGGGCAAAACAAGATTGAAGTTAAAACGGATACGATGGTTCTCAGTATTTCTGCGGACAATGTTGTTACTGCGACGAATAATCAGGAAGGTATCATAACCATTGCCGCCAAGGCAGTTATTTTAGCAATGGGTTGCAGGGAACGCCCCAGGGGGAGCCTTAATATTGCCGGAACCCGTGCCGCAGGCATCATGACTGCCGGAACAGCGCAAAAATATGTCAACATAGACGGCTATATGCCCGGTAAAAAGGTTGTTATTCTCGGTTCGGGGGATATCGGCCTGATTATGGCGCGCCGCATGACGCTTGAAGGCGCACAAGTTAAAATGGTGCTGGAACTGATGCCATATTCGGGCGGATTGACACGAAACATTGTCCAATGCTTGGAAGACTTTGATATACCACTTAAATTGAGCCACACAGTCATTGATATTCATGGAAAAGAACGTTTAGAGGGCGTAACCATAGCGAAGGTTGACAGGAATCGTAGACCCATTGAGGGGACACAGGAGTATGTGGCGTGTGATACCTTGTTGCTCTCTGTCGGGTTGATACCTGAAAACGAGCTTTCAACAGCAATGGGTATTGACATGGACCCCATCACCGGTGGGCCCCTTGTTAACGAAAACAGGGAAACAACTCATAGAGGTGTGTTTGCTTGCGGCAACGTTTTACATGTGCATGATTTGGTTGATTATGTGACAATGGAAAGTCAAATAGCAGGAGAAGGGGCCGCAAATTACATACTGGCCTTGGAAGAAGAAGCGATTTATGTTACCACCAAAGGCATCGACGGTGTGCGGTATGTTGTCCCGCAAAGGATTAATATCAATAGCGACAAGGATGTGCGCTTGTATTTTCGTGTTGGTCAAACTTATAAAAACGCAAAAGTATTTTTGGAGAACAACGAAGAAATTATTTTAAGCCGAAGAAGACCAAAACTTGCCCCCGGCGAAATGGAAGACATCACGATTAAAAGTGAAGTGCTTCGCGAGTTGCCGGTTAACAGCGAGCTGGTAATTCGGGTGGAGGTATAGTCATGAACAGAGAGATGATTTGTGTCGCATGTCCCATAGGTTGCAGTTTGCTTGTTGAGCTGGATAAATCAGGTGCTGTTTTGGCCATTGCCGGCAACCAGTGCAAACGCGGTGAGGAATACGCGGTAACCGAATGCACAGCTCCTACGCGCACGTTGACGACAACCGCAAAGGTTATCGGCGGGGTTACCCCGTTAATACCGGTACGCTCTGCAAAACCCTTGCCAAAAGGGTTGCTTCTTGAAAGTATGAAGCTGATTAATGCGGTTAGCGTAAAAGCACCGGTAAAAATTGGGGATAAGATTATTGCCAATATTCTTGACACCGGTGTGGACATAATCGCTTCTAACGGTTGCCTGCGCATATAACAGGTAAAATAAATGCCGCACATTCTATGTGCGGCTGATTTGATATTATTCGGGAGAATCAGTAACTGGTATCGACATGACCTTGGATTCGTTGCATTATGATATCGAGGGCGACGATGTTATGCCCGCCGTCAAGCACGACAATATCCGCAAAGCGTTTGCTCGGCTCAACAAATTGTTCGTGCATTGGCTTAACCGTCGTAAGGTACTGGGTCACGACTGAATCTAAGCTGCGTTTTCGTTCTTGTACATCCCTCAAAATCCGACGAATAATTCGGACATCGGCATCGGTGTCAACAAATATTTTTATATCCATTAGCTCTCTTAATGCC
>CAZMSM010000055.1:6293-13365 GCA_964568955.1 uncultured Eubacteriales bacterium
TATCGTCCAAAAAAAACAGATGACAAGTTGGAAAAGATAACCGTTTGCCATTTGATGACAATGCAAGCGGGTAAAATGCCCAATCTATTAGCCAACAAAACAAAGAATAAATGGTGTGACCACTTTTTTGACGGCAAGTGGATTTTTGATCCGGGCGAAGGGTGGGAATATGTCAATGAAAACATATTTTTATTGTGCGCTATTCTCGTAAGAGTAACGGGTATGAGCGTAACCGACTATTTAACCCCGCGTCTTTGGGCACCGTTGGGGATAGAAACTCCGTATTGGGAAACGGACCACAATGGCGTCGAGTCCGGCGGGTGGGGCTTATTTTTGAGTGCGGAAAGTTTAGCGAAGTTCTGCCTTTGCTACCTCCAACAAGGCCGCTTTGGTGGAAGACAAGTTATCGCGCAGGAATGGGCAAAGGATGCCGTGCTGAACCATAAAGCCTGTATAAATGACAAAAAGCCGGATCGTGAAGACGGCTATGGGTATTGCTTCTATAGAACCGGCGGAGATAATAAGACCTACAGAGCGGAAGGCATTTTTTCGGAAATCGGTCTGGTCTTTGAAGACAAAGATGCCATATTCGTAACGCTTGGCGGAGAAATGAATGCGGGCAAAACGCACCGCTATATTTTTGATAATTTTCCGCGTGGGTTCATTGCTGAAGACCCCGATGCAACCCCGAACGAGGAATTGCAGCGGAGCATTGCGGCAAGAAAAACAGTGCCGCTGCCGCAGAGGCCTCGTAGCGCGATAGAAACCAAGGTGGAAGGTAAAAAGATTAGATTTCGTTTAAACAAAATTATCAACGTTGCAGGTTTTCCCATGAGCGTTTTACCGCTTGCCGCAACCTACATGACCAAAGACCGAGCCGGCAATATTAATAATGTTGTTTTTCATTTTTTAAAAGATGAATGTAGCATGACTTGGACGGAGGGAGACGAAAAAAACACAGTACGCTGCGGTATGGACGGCCGGTTTTTGCAAACGCCCATTCATCTTGCCTCAACGCACTATAACGCCTATTCGTGCGCCGCTTGGGTTGATGATAACACGCTTGAAGTTTGGATAATACCCATTGAGAGCATCGGTAAGCGAATGCTGAAATTTCATTTTAACGGCAAAAGGGTGCGAATGACACCCTCGACGAAACCGGATTTATCCATTATGATTAATTCCCTGTCAGGCGGCGTAGCCGGTATTGTTAAGAACAAAATGTTGGCTTTTTTAACGAGAAAAGTTATTGAGGTTGCTGAAAAATTAATTGAGCCTGTTCACAAGGGCAGGCTGGAATAAAGCAAAAATGAATTTTAAAAAGGACTCATCCGAACGATTGGAAGAGCCCTTTTTAAAATTCATAATCCGAGGGGGGAGGGCTTTGCTATCTTTCCTCTCGGAAGTAGGTGACCCCGCAGCCGGCGGGCTGGGCATTTTCTTTGTTCTTGCGAATGGAGGTGATTATTAATACGAGGGTCGTTAAAACGAATGGCAGCATTTGATAAAAGGCAATCGGAATATCGATGACACTGGCGGGGATATAGTTGCTCAGCGAATTGAAAGCCCCAAAAATAAATGCACCGATAATTGCTTTGGAAGGGCTCCACCGAACAAAAATTACCAGTGCCACTGCAATCCAGCCGCTGCCGTTTACAATGCCGCCGGGCTGCCAGCTGCCGTTGGCTGTAATGAGCGACATATAGGCACCGCCAATGCCGCAAAGCCCGCCACCGACAACAATATTGATATACTTCAGCACAGTTACATTGATACCGGCTGCGTCAGCGGAAGAGGGGTTTTCACCGACAGCGCGCACATTTAGCCCAACCCTTGTACGCTTATAGTAGATGGCGCAAATGATTGCCAAAACTACGCTTAAGTAAACCAGTGGATTGTGCTGAAAAAGTAGTTTGCCTATATAGGGGATGTCGCTTAACAGCGGTATGTGAATAGGTGCCATTGAAGCGGTAAATTTTTCCGAAACTTTTGGGGCACCACCCATGCTGCTGGTCATCGCATAGCCCATTACCATTGAAAGACCGATTCCAAAGGTCGTGAGTGTAAGCCCTGTAACATTTTGGTTGGCTTTGAGTGTTACGGTTAGGAAAGCGTAAATAAGCGCGCCCAAAGCGGCAAAACCAAAAGCGGCAAGAATCGCAAGAAGAGGGCTTTCGGTCTTATACGCTACAAAAAAGCCGGAAAATGCGCCCATCCACATCATACCTTCTACGCCGAGGTTCAAATTTCCAACCTTTTCGGAAAGAATTTCACCAACGGTGGCAAAAAGCAGGGGAGTACCCGACAGTATGGCAGCATACAAAAAATTGATAAACATATTGTTCATGCGTTTGCCCTCCTTTTGCCGAACACAAAACTATACCTGGTAAAAAATTCGCAACCCAGGAAGAAGAAGAGGATGATACCTTGTAAAACGCCGGTTCCGGCAGAAGAGAGACCGAGCTCTGACTGCATAACACCGCTACCTTTTTCAAGAATGCTGAAAATTGCCGTAACAAATGCAATCACAAACGGATTTAACTGAGCGAGCCAAGCGACGGTAATCCCTTTAAAGCCGACGCCACCGGCAACACCGGCAGAAAGCGTATAATCAATACCCGCAACTTGTATCATGCCTGCAATACCACATATGGCACCGCTGATGAACATGGTGCGAAGAACAATCCTCTTTACATTCATCCCCGCATAGTGGGCCGTTGCTTGGCTTTCACCGACCACGCTTATTTCGTACCCTTGTTTTGTATGGTTAAGGTAGAAATAAACAAGGGCAATCAACAAAACAACAAAAATCCAGCCGATGTGAACGCCGCCTATTTGCGCAAGTCGCGCATTTTGATCAAATTGGGCAATGCTTGCAAACCCCGGTGTTGCCCGCCAAGGCCCGTTTTCTAAATATCGGATGATGTTAAGCGCAATGTAGTTTAGCATCAGCGTAAACAGCGTTTCGTTTGTACCGAAACGGACTTTAAATATAGCCGGCAGCAACCCCATAAGTCCGCCGCCAACCGCTCCCGCAATAAACATAACAAACAACAGGATTGGACCGGATAGATTGCTGTAGTACAAAGCAAAATAAGTTGCAAAGATACCGCCGGCGATTACCTGGCTTTCGCCGCCAATGTTCCAAAATTTCATCTTAAAAGCGAAAGAAAGACCGAGCGATACAATTAACAGAGGTATAGCAATATTGATTGTCGCTTGGATGGAGGACATGGGGTTCCTCTTTGAGCCGACAAAAGCGCCTTTAAGGATTAATCTATATGCTTCAATGGGGTTTTTGCCCATTGACCAAATAAAAATACCCCCGGCAACGATAGCCAGTAAAAAGGCAAACACGCGCAATAATATGGCCTGCTGTTTTGTCAGTTCTTTTCGTTTGACAATTCTTGCAAAGGCTTCTTTGCTGTTTCCTGTGAGAACAGGAGACTTATTATTCATTGGACATCAGCCTCCTCAACATTTTTTTCACCGGTCATCATCAGCCCAATTTGCTCCTTGGTGGTATTCGCTGCCTGTACGATGCCCATGACTTCCCCATGGCAAAGAACCATAATGCGGTCACACAGTTCCAACAAAACATCCAAATCTTCACCGATAAAAAGAACGCCGACGCCTGCTTGCTTTTGCTCGTTAAGCAAATCATAAATGGTGTAGGAAGAATTGATGTCAAGCCCTCTGACGGGGTAGGCCGTTATGAGTAAATTGGGCTTTGATTCGATTTCTCTGCCGAGCAGAACCTTTTGTACATTCCCGCCGGACAGTTGTCGAACGGGTGTGCTGATATTGGGCGTATCAATTTCAAGGCGTTTGACCAATTTTGTAGCAAGCTCTCTTGCCGGCTTGCGGTTGAGCATCATCGACTTGCCGTTCTTGTATGATTTCAACAGCATATTATGTGTTATATCCATGGAAGCCACGAGCCCCATACCCAGTCTATCTTCGGGAATAAAGCTCATCGAAATACCGGCCTTTATAATTTCAGCAGGCGACTTACCAACAATATTCTCTTTTTTATATAATATAGCACCTTCGCTGGCTTTCACGAGTCCTGCGACGGCTTCACACAATTCTTTTTGACCGCTACCGGCAACACCGGCAACACCGAGGATTTCCCCCCCGCTAAGATCGAAGGTCACGTCGTTTAAAGCCTTGCGGTTATCTTCGTTAATAACACTTAAACGGAAAATTTCCAACAAATTTTCTTCCTTGTTTGTCTGCGGTCTCTCAATCGAAAGTTCAACGGGTCTGCCAACCATTAGCTCGGTTAATTGTTTTGCATTGGTTTGCGAGGTGATCACGGTTTCAACACTCTTGCCTTTTCGTAAGATTGTGACACGGTTGCTGATAGCCATAACTTCATTGAGCTTATGTGTTATGATGACAATAGCGCAGCCCTCATCGCGCATCTTGCGCAGGATGATGAAAAGCTTTTCTATTTCTTGCGGTGTTAATACCGCTGTAGGTTCGTCCAAAATCAAAATATTTGCGCCACGGTAAAGCACTTTCAAGATTTCGATGGTTTGTTTTTCACTTACGGACATATTAAAAACTTTTTTTTCCGGGTCAATTTCAAGTCCGAATCTTTTACTGATTTCCAAAATTTCTGCAGAGAGGGCAGCGTTGCTCTGCTTTTTACCGGGTTTGGTACCCATTATAATATTTTCTCTTGCTGTCAAAACATCTACAAGCTTAAAATGCTGGTGAATCATACCAATACCCAAAGCGAAAGAGTCTTTAGGGGAGTTGATGGTTACTTCGTTACCCCTTACAAAAATGGACCCGCTATCGGGGTGATAAATACCCGACAGCATGTTCATCAGTGTTGTTTTACCGGAACCGTTTTCGCCCAAAAGTGCAAGAATCTCCCCGTGTTGAACGGAAAGTTCAATGCCGTCATTAGCCATAACGGTTCCGAATGCTTTTGTTATTCCATTTAGCTCAATAGCAAGGTTTTGTTGTGTCATTTTTCTCACCCGGCAAGTTAAATTTTAGAGGCACACTCGAGAATGTGCCTCTTCAATGAATTTGAATAGTTCGAGGGGGCACGTACGTGCCCCCTCGACATTAGATTACAGAAGTTCTACGCCTTTGATATAATAATTGATTCCGCCGGTAATTTGTGCGTCTGTCAATTTTTCACCGTCACCGATGATTTGATTGCCTTTGTTGTCAATGATGGGGCCGGAGAAAACAAATAATGAGCCGTCTTGTATTTTTGCTTTCGCTGCTTCAATTTTTGCTTTTGTTCCCTCTGCCGCAACATCTTCATTGAGTGGGGAAATATCAACCAGGCCAACATTCATGCCTTGGTAATAGTTGGCGGGCGACCATTTGCCCTCAACGGCTTTTTGAACAGCGTCGGTGTAATAGACGCCCCAGTTCCAAATAGGAGCACATAGATGACCCTTTGGCGCGAAGGGAGTCATATCCGAATTGTAGCCGCATCCGAACTTGCCGGCTTTTTCTGCCTCTGTTTGAGTGGTGTCGGAGTCGCAGTGTTGCCCTAAAACAACGCAGCCTGCGTCAAGCAGTGCTTTTGCAGCCTTCGCTTCTTCTGTGGGGTTGTACCATTCGCCGGTAACCTTTACTTTAACAACAGCTTCAGGGTATACGGATTGAATCCCGAGTGCCCAAGCGTTGATTCCGCCTGTAACTTCGGCCATATTAACATCCATTGCTGCAACAAAGCCAAGAAGCGGTGTTTTGAGTTCCAGTGCTTTTAAGCCGGCTGCGATACCTGCGAGGTAGCGAGCTTCATATATTCTGCCGAAATAATTGTTGAAGTTGACGTCATTGCTTTTGTAGCCGGAGCAATGCGAGAAGATGATGTCTTGATACTTGGCATCTTTTGCAAATTCATCCATGGTGTCCATGTAATTGAAACTTGTAGCAAAGATGACATTGCAATCCGCATCAATTAATTCCTGGATTGCTGTTTTTGTAGCAGTTTTGTCAAGATCGTCAATCTCGTCTTTTTCGATGACTTGTTCATCTTTCAAACCGAGGTTTGTTTTCATCTCAACAATACCTGAGTGATGTGCAAAGGTATAGCCGGAGGGTTCTTCAATGCTGGTGATGTGCAAAACACCGATTTTGATGTTGTCTTTTGGAATGGCCACTGTGCCGGCGAGTGCTGTAGTTGCTTCGCCTGTCGTTTCCTTGTCATCTGTTGCGCCATTACAAGCTGCAAGTGAAAAGACCAAGGTTAATGCGAGGACGAGAGAGAGAATTTTGGTGAGCTTTTTCATTAACGTTCCTCCAAAAATTTTATTAACCAAAGACAATATTACCATTGTCCATTGATTCTATTATAGCGAGGGATTCAACCCTCACACCCGAGCTTCGAATCTTTTCTCCGCCCGGTTGAAAGCCTTTTTCAATCACAATACCAATACCCGCCAATTTTGCACCGGATTTTTTTACAATATCGATTAACCCGGTCATTGCACAACCAAAAGCGAGAAAATCGTCAATAATAAGAATATTATCGTTTTTATCAAGGTATTTCTGACAAACACCGATACAAGCATTTGCGTTTTTTGTGAATGAAAACACTTCGCAGGAATAAATATCGCCGCTTGAGTTGCGGTTAACCCCTTTTTTAGCAAAAACGACCGGCACATTAAAATACTGAGCTGTTATGCACGCAATACCGATACCCGATGCCTCAACAGTCAAAATTTTTGTGATGCCGGCATCGCAATACAGTCGAAAGAACTCTTTGCCTATTTCGTTGAGCAAGGCAACGTCAATTTGGTGATTGAGAAACATGTCAACCTTTAACACGTCCGGACCGAGAACAGTTGCCTGCTCGAGGATGCGTTGCTTGAGGAGTTCCAATACGGATTCACCAACTAACTCATATTATATGGATAAACCGAACATAGCTTAACAACAGCTTACAGTATATTTGAAAACAATCTTAAAATCAAGCAATATTTAATATATTGTGATATTTGTGTGAATATTTTAACAAAACCACTATATATGGTTAAAATGCTAAATTACACACGCTGGATTTTCATATTTGTCTGAAATCATATTTTTTCAA
>CAZMSM010000056.1:0-13344 GCA_964568955.1 uncultured Eubacteriales bacterium
GCTGAAATAGGTCGTGCCATAAAGGATATTGCGGAAAATCGCTTCGGGTGACGGTATATTCACGTCGCCGCTTTCATAAGCGCTACCCGCAACCTGCCAACGTCCCTTGGCAATATATGCCCGTAGCGTGTCAAACAGTTCGGGGTAATACTCTTCCATCAACTCATAGCGATAGCTGCCCTCAAAACTAAAGGTATAGTCCGGGTACTTTTCCAGCAGGGCAAAATTTGCCGTAAGCGTTTTGGGTAGATAGTCACGCAGGGTCGTTTCCAAATCCCAACTCCACGAGGTATCCAAATGGGTTGTGGCCACCGCGTAAATACGTGGTTTCATTTTTTCGGACATATTGCATCCTCCGAATCTATACTCGAAATGTCAAATGGGGCAGATTTTCATCCACCCCATTTTATCTCTTTTTGAAAGAAAAGCAACTGCTGTTCCCTGCTGTTTATTTTATTTTGCCGTCTGCACCGAATCGGCCTTGATTATTTTGCCTGTGGCTGCGGCAACCGTAAAGGTAACCGTTATGTTGTCGTTCGCATTCATGATGATGGCGTCCGCTGCTTTTGAGGCCGATATGGAATAAAAGACATCTTCGCCCACTAATTTAATATAGTACCAGCTTTCGCCGCCGATAACCGCAGTGCGAATTTCCGCCACGACACCGGTTACCGTTTTGGTTTCGTCAGGCTGTTCTTGGCCGTTGTCCGGCTTGTCGATGTCGCTGACATCAATGTCTACCGTGATGCCCTCCGTTTTGAGCAGTGCGTTGTATTGCGCCAAGCAATCCGCAAGGTCGTCACCCACAACAAACAGCTTGTTAAAGTTCTTAACATTGACCATGGCAAACTGTTGGTTAACCTGGTCATTATCTTTGAGGGCCATAAAGTAAGTCGGCTCGCCGCTGACATTAATAAGCAGCGGGAAGGAGGCGACATACGCTTTATCCTTCACCTTGCCCTGGGCAACCGACATGGCCGATTGTTCCTTAGCCCCGCTGACCCTGTAGAAGGTTGCCTCCTTGGTTCTTTGGTTGATTAGCACAAAGCCCGTGATGGACTGGTCGCTTGTAACGGACGTTACGCCGGTGTACATATACACATCGTCGTCCTTCGCGATGTAATTGTACCCTTCCGTGGTGATGAAAACAGCTTTTTGTCCGAGTATGGAGTTCCAGAAGCCGTTTTGATATTTACCGTAATAATTGTATTGCTGTACCAATAGCTCGGAAGAGAATATACGGTCAATCCATTGAATTTCCGGTTCGTTCTTGAGTTGATCAAGTGAGTAATATTGGCAAGTGCCGTTAATGTCGTTTGATTTTACCAAGACAGCACCGATAACATCGGGACCGCCGAAGAGGCCGATGGTTTTATCCAACACTGCACAAATCCAGTAGGGAGTGCCTTCGTCATCGATTTCAAACGTGGGCTCATCAAAAATGAGTGTTGGGTATTTGAAGCGGAGATGACGCTTAAGCAAGCGACCAAAGTGATCCGCCGGTGAATAGCGGATAGGTTCCTGACCGATTTCTTTGAGTTCGACAAACTCGGTTGTCTGGTCTGCCATGTCAATAATAGTATAGCCCGGCAAACCCTCTGTACGGTTGGTAAACCACTTGATTAAATTGGCATATTGCAAAGTAGCGACTCTCACGGGGTTATCCTTGTAGTTGATTTGTGTGTATAAGGGGTACACCGTAAACTGCGAAACCTTGCCGATTTTTTCCAAGTCACTGAGTGCTCTGGAAGCGATATTGGCTGCCGCCAATTCATCCAAACGCGGTATATTGCTGTATGATTTGGCGTCCTGCCGATCGATTTTATCCGCAAATCTCCCTTGGTCATCTACCTCAATAATCTGACTGTAGCTTTTTGCACGGAAGAAAGTTGAGGAAGCGGCAAGACCAACCACCACAACCAGCGCCAAAAGGCCGATAGCAATGCCGGGTATAATCGCCTGTTTTTTTACATAAGGGATGTATTCCGGCTTGGCCATTGCTTTGGTGACGACCACTGTGAGTGCCACATAAATGGCAAAGATAGCCCCGAAGAACATGTAAAACTCCATGTCCTTTGGGTTCATGGGTGGCAGCATTAGGTAATAATACAAAGCGCCAAGGACAACCGTGCCCAGTAGGCACACAGCCGTTTTAAGCCCGGCCTTTTCCGGCGGGATAATAATCTCCTTTTTCCTGCTTGCGCCTTTACCTGTAAAATCTACTTTGATGGGGTCCATTGTTACAACTCCTTAAAAATCAGTTTTAACGGCTGAAACTGTATAACAAATTATACATTAAAGATCACTTGATTACAAGCGTTTTATTGTGAACTCTTCTCGCAATTTACTCGAATTTCCCTCGCTGTGATCTTTTGTTGACGCATTTATAGCAGAATGATATAGTAGAGGCAATCAAATGCAATTTGAAAGGAAGGGTTCTCATGCTGAAGTTTTCCCCCTGTATTGAAATGATGTTTACCTCCCTACCGTTTACGGAGCGTTTTGCTGCTGTGCGCGCCGCAGGGCTCGACTGCGCCGAATTTTGGGGTTGGGCACACCGCGACCCGGCGGAACTTAAAGACGCTGCCCAAAAAGCAGCTATCACCATCACCAGCATGTGTATCGGCAGTAAAGATGCCGCGCTCGCCGCCGAATACGGCAAAAAGGCACTGCTTTCGCCCGACAGCGGCGAGGTGCTCAAAAAGGTTGTTGAAGAATCGATTGCAATGGCAAAATACCTCGGTGTGCCTGCACTGATTATCACCACGGGGCAAGCACGTGAAGACGTTTCGCACGAAGAACAGCACCAATATGTTGTGGCAGCCCTGGGTGCGGTGGCGCCGCTTTTTGAAAAATCCGGCATATTAGCGGTGCTCGAGCCGCTGAATATCCTTTGTGACCACAAGGGCTATTTTCTTTCCTCCGGCTACGAAGCGTTTGACATCATCCGTGAGGTCAATAGCCCCAACGTCAAACTGCTCTATGACATCTACCACCAGCAAATCACCGAAGGTAATTTAATCCCCAATATCCGCAACAATATTGACCTCATCGGCCACTTCCACGTGGCAGACAACCCCGGCCGCAATGAACCGGGCACGGGCGAAATCAACTACAAAAATGTTTTTGCCGCGATTAACGCTTTAGATTACAAAGGATATGTTGGCTTAGAGTACAGTCCGACCATCGATGCCGCACAGGCACTTAAAAATACGGTTGCATTGGCGCAAAACGCCTAATTTATCTTCATTTTTATGCTTAGCAAAACGGGTACGGTTCTTGTTGAACCGTACCCGTTTGAGTTTTATGTTTTTCTGCTTTTATTGCTGTTCTTTGGGCTTGATACCCAATATATCCCGCGCAACCACAACACCCGTTGCCGATGCTTGCATCAAGCCTCTGGTAATGCCTGCCCCGTCGCCGATGGCGTAAAAACGTTTGACTTTGGTTTCAAATTTTTCGTCAACATCTAACTTTGAGGAATAGAACTTAACCTCTATGCCATAAAGCAAGGTGTTCCTGGAATACAGCCCCGGCACAATTTTGTCAAACGCGCGCAAGGCTTCGATAATGCTGGTCAAATGCCTGTGTGGCAGGACGAACGAAAGGTCACCCGGCACAGCTGTTGTGAGCGTTGGTCTTGTGGTGGACTTGCGCAGCCTTGAGTCATCCGTACGCCTGCCCACTAACAAGTCACCCAAGCGCTGAACAATGATGCCGCCGCCCGTGAGCATATTCCCCAGCTGTGCGATGTACCGTCCGTATTCAATCGGTTGGTTAAAAGGTTCCGTGAATCTGGTGGAGACAAGCAGGGCGAAATTGGTGTTTTCCGTCAAGGAGTCCTTATCCGCATAACTGTGACCGTTGACCACGGCAACGCTTCTGTCAAACGTATTATTAAAACCGGCATTATAATTTTCCTCACTGACCATCCCACCCGGGTTCATGCAGAAAGTACGGACTTTATTCTCAAACGTGTCGGAATAATAGACCATCTTCGCTTCATATAGGTGTTTGGTGACCTTGTCCATAACGGAGTTCGGAACTTCCACCCGTACGCCGATATCGACTTCGTTGTTGCGCAAGCCTATGCCGTTTTCCTGGGCTATTTTCGTGAGCCACTCGGCACCGCCGCGACCGGGGGCGGCGATTACATAATCCGCCTCCACCTCTTGTGTGCTGCCATCCTTAAACGTCAGCAATGCCCCGCTGGCTTTGCCGTGTTTAATAATCGGGTCGGCATGTGTGCGCTCCATAAAGGTAAACCCTTCCACAGTACGCAAGTATTCATACATGGCCCCGAGCACACCGTAGGCGTTTTCCGTCCCCATGTGCCTGATGGGGCAACGAATAAGCTGGATGTTGTGCCTGGAGCATTCATAGGCGATCTCGTCAGCTTTTTTATCGTTTAGCCCGTGAACCAGCTTCGGTGCCCCATACTCAAGGTAGATTTTGTCGGTATAATGGATAAGCTCACGCACCTCGTCCAAAGGCAAGTAGCTCGTCAAGTTGCCGCCGACTTCTTCACACAGCGAAAGTTTGCCGTCGGAAAAAGCACCGGCCCCTGCCCAGCCGCTCATGATATTACAAGGGTTACATTTGACGCAAACGCCCTTGGTTCTTGCCGGGCAACGTCTGCGCTCGATGGATATTCCCTCGTCCACAATCAGCACTTTGTAATCCGGCGTTGTCTTTTTATAGAGTTCAAGCGCCGTGAAAATGCCTGCCGGGCCGGCACCGATGATGACCACATTGTATTTTTCCAATATACACACACCTTTTTCAAGTAAATGTCGCACGCTGACTCTTTTTTCATTGTACTCAGCAACGCATATTATAGCACCTTGAGGCTTGTACGGCAAGCAATAAAACAGCAACATTATGAAAACGGACTTTTCTTTCTTTTCTTTTTTATCCGTTTGCGGTATGATGGAACACAACAAATTGCAGACGTTCGATATTTGAAATCGGCCGTTTAATTTTAAAAAAAGTAGGATGAAAAACGAAATGACTAAAAAACAACGTGCGCTTGCCGCGGTGGAGGCGCTTAAAACGGAATACCCCGACGCGCTGTGTTCCTTGGAGGCCGAAGACCCATTTCAGCTGCTCGTGGCGACGATACTCTCCGCCCAGTGCACGGACGCGAGGGTCAATATGATAACCCCCGCACTGTTTGCCAAATACCCTGCCACGACGGACTTTGCGGTGGCGGATATTGCGGATGTAGAGCACCTGATTCACTCGTGCGGTTTTTACCGTTCAAAAGCGCTTTATATTACACAAACCGCCAAAATGCTTTTATCGGATTTCAATAACAAGGTACCGGGTACGATTGAGGAGCTCACGCGTCTGCCGGGTGTCGGCAGGAAGACCGCTAACCTGATTGTCGGCGACGTTTACGGCAAGCCCGCCGTCGTGGCCGACACGCATCTGATAAGAATTGCAAATTTGCTCGGTCTTGTCGATACAAAAGACCCCTATAAAGTCGAAATGCAGCTGAAAAAGCTTTTACCGCCGGAGGAAAGTAACGATTTTTGCCACCGTTGCGTCCTACACGGCAGAGCGGTATGCGTTGCCCGCCGCCCGAACTGTGCTGTTTGCTGTATGAAAGATTTTTGCCTTGGCGTTGTAAAAAAACCGGCCCAATAAGCCTGTTTTTTTGGTTATTAAAGCGTTTTAAACAAAGATTTCTCACGAGATGTGCGGTCAAAAGCTACTCAAAACGGCAATATGCCCTTGCAGTCTATACGAATTGTAAAACGGCCTTTCAACGATTTTTGTGGAAAACTCTGTGGAAAATGTTGATAACTACCCCTCTAAACCCCCATTCCAGTCGGTTTTATGCATTGTGGAGAACTTTTACAAGTTGGCGGTACCTATACATCAAGTTATAATGTCTTTACCGCCAATTAACATTTTTGCATTTTTGTCGCTTATTTTTCTATTTTATAATTCTTTTGGAAGGCTGTGTAAAATGTCCTTGACGGTTGCCGAAAACAAAGACGGTTTACTCATAACCGGCATAAAGTGCTTTGATTTGGACCTGACGCTCCACTGCGGGCAGGCTTTCCGTTGGGAAAAAAATGAAAACGGTTGGCATCACGGTGTCGCCTTCGGAAGAAGTTTGGATATTCGGCAAACAGCCCGGGGCCTTTTGCTTTCGAACACCTCTATCGCAGATTTTGAGCAGATTTGGCGGGGATATTTTGACCTTGAGCGTGATTATGCCCACCTGTGCGGAAGATTTTGCACGGACACGAGCCTAAAAATCGCCGTGGAACAATTCCCCGGCATACGGATTCTCAGGCAGGAGCCGTGGGAAGCGCTGTGCTCGTTTATTATTTCGCAAAACAATAATATCCCACGCATCAAAGGCATTATCGCCCGTTTGTGCCAAGTGTTTGGCGACCCGGTCGGGCAAGGCGATTTTACCTTCCCAAGCCCCGAAAGAATTGCAAAACTCCGTGTAGAAGACCTGGCACCGCTGCGGGCAGGCTTCCGAGCACGCTATATTCTGGATGCCGCGCAAAAAGTGGCAAGCGGCGAAGTGATGCTCGCAGGGCTCGATAAGGCCCCGCTGGACGAGGCAAGGCAGGAGCTAACAAAGATTACGGGTGTCGGCGCAAAAGTGGCGGAATGCACCCTTCTTTACGGTTGTGGGCGGGTTGACGCCTTCCCCGTGGATGTCTGGGTAAAACGCCTAATGGATGAACTCTACCCGCAAGGGCTGCCCGCATGCGCAAACGGCTCGCAAGGCATCGCACAACAATATCTGTTTCATTGGAGAAGGCAGCTGTAACGAGTGGTTTAATCCTCAGTCGCCTGCGGGCGCCAGCTCCTTTGGAAAAGGAGCCTTTAAAAGCCCTCTTTTTCAAAGAGGGTGGCGCACCGCAGTCCGACGGGTAATTAAAAGCTAAAAGCAGGGACAGACTAAAAATCCGCCCCTGCTTAAAATTTATACTGTTTTCTTATGCCTTACCTGCGCAACCCAACACCGTTTCAATCTTATGCGCAACCATGTTTTCTATGGCTGTGCGGGCCGGGGCCAAATATTGCCTTGGGTCAAAATGCGTCGGGTTTTCCGCCAAATGTTTGCGGATTGCCGCCGTCATCGCCAGGCGCAAATCGGAGTCAATGTTAATTTTGCATACCGCCATCCTGGCAGCTTCGCGAAGCATTTCTTCGGGGATACCGATAGCATCGTCCATACTGCCGCCAAATTGGTTGATTTGCTTTACAAATTCGGGAACGACAGAGCTCGCCCCGTGCAACACGATGGGGAAGCCGGGCAGTATTTTTTCAATTTCTTTAAGAATATCAAAACGAAGTTCCGGTTTTTGGCCGGGTTTGAATTTGAAAGCCCCGTGGCTGGTCCCGATAGCAATAGCCAGCGAGTCCACACCGGTGCGTGTGACAAAATCATACACTTGCTCGGGGTTGGTGTAGGAAGCATCTTCCGCGCTGACATTGACATCGTCCTCAATACCGGCAAGTTGCCCGAGTTCACCTTCCACCGTAACGCCCTTGGCGTGTGCGTAGTCCACTACTTTTTTGGTCAGCGCAACATTGTCTTCATAAGAGTGGTGGGAGCCGTCAATCATCACGGAACTAAATCCGCCGTCGATACAGCTTTTGCAGGTTTCAAAATCCGGACCGTGGTCCAAATGCAGAACAATCGGCAAGCCCGTATCAATAATGGCCGCCTCGACAAGTTTTGTTAAATACGTATGGTTGGCATATTTGCGCGCACCTGCGGAAACTTGGAGAATCAGCGGCGCATTCAATTTTACACCCGCTTGCACAATTCCTTGAATAATTTCCATATTATTGACATTGAAGGCACCAATCGCATACCCGCCTTCATATGCAGCTTTGAACATTTCCTTTGTTGTTACCAGTGGCATTTTGTTCCTCCTGTTTTAAACAAAAAGGCGGCGGATATTTCCACCGCCTTTTTTAATACTAATCGCTGGAAAACGGCAGCAAGGCAATAATGCGTGCACGCTTGATGGCCGTGGTCAGTTCGCGTTGATGACCCGCGCAGGTGCCCGTTACTCTACGGGGAAGAATTTTTGACCTGTCGGAAATAAATCTGTTTAGTCTGCCGATATCTTTATAATCGATCGTCTCGACTCTTTCAACACAAAAAGAACACACTTTTTTACGGCCTTTTCTGCCGCCGCCGCCTCTTCTGTCGCCTCTATCGCCTCTGTCGTTTCTGTCGCCTCTATCATAAGCCATGGTATAACCTCCTTAATCAGAATAGGTTGACCGCAATCCCTCAGAATGGGAGATCTTCATCGGTCGGTAATTCATCGAAATCGCCTGCGTCGCCGGTTGCATAAGATGACGCCGGCGCATTGGCAACGGCATCGTCAACACGGTGGTTAACAGCCGGCGCATCAGCCTTTGGACCGCAAAAATTAATTTTGTCCGCAACGACTTCAACCGCTTTGCGTTTGTTGCCGTTTTTATCCTCATAACTCCTTGTTTGGAGGGTACCCTGAACAAGAATAAGCGAACCTTTGAAGAAATAACGGCTGACAAATTCCGCCGTTTGCCGCCAAGCGACAATGTCAATAAAGTCGGCTTGGCGTTCTTCGCCCGCCTTAACAAAGTCCCTGCCCACAGCGATTGTAAAGGATATGACGGAAATGCCCGATGTTGTTGTGCGAAGTTCCGGGTCTGCAACGAGCCTGCCGTTGAGTACGACACTGTTAAGCATCCTTCTTCACTCCTTCTTCCTTCTTAATCGTTAGCGAGCGTAACACGCCGTCTGTGATTTTGACAATACGGTCAAATTCCGCGGGAAAGTCCGGCCCACTTGTGTAATGAAGCAAAACGTAATAGCCCTCAAGTTCGTCGTTGATGGGATATGCAAGCTTGCGCTTACCCCATTCGTCAACGCTCTCGAGAGTGCCGTTTTCCTCAACAAGGGTCTTGAATTTTTCCACCATTTCCTGAGCGAACTCGTCGCCCTTTGCAAGGGTAAAAACCACCATGGCTTCATAATTTGCTGTAGCTGACATTCTAAAAGCACCTCCTTCCGGTCTTAGGCCGCGTTTTGACGCGGCAAGGATATTGTTGCCGTATATCAATTTACGGCAGCAACCGCATAAAATCATTGCGGCAATTTGTAATTATAACAGGGGATATACGGAAAGTCAAGAAATATTATTTTACGGTCTTCATTACGGCCTTCACTGTCTTCTCCGTCTTGTCCCCAATGGTCAGCCTATTGTACATTGTAAGCGCCGTGTCATCGTTTGTAAAGGAAGTTCCGTTCCACCGCATCATGTTGATTATTGTAGCACTGCCGCCGCGTGTACCAAGCATCGTACCGCCGATGTTATCCGCACCGATGTTGAACGCCAGCAAATCCGTGCTGTTTTCATTGACCATAAAACTTTTTACACCATAGGCAAAGCAGTTATAAAGCCTTTGGTCTTGCGCGCCCGACAAGCGGATATATTCCGTTTGCACCCTCGTTACGGCATCGAACAGGTAGGGGAACATCTGCGAGCCTTCGTCTATCCAATTCGGTAGGTTCAAACCGTTGCGGGCCATAACGGTGCCGTTTTGCAAGCAGCCTTCAATGGTACCGCCTCTACCACCGGCAAAAATCGCATTGCTGTAGCAACAGGTAACGAGTTTTTTGATATAGTGGTTATCGCACTCGCGAAAATCGACCCCATTGTATGCGGCGGCTATGGCAACATTAACGGCATACACCCCGCTGCCCGTCCCGCGCACTGCATAGGCGCAGGGTTGAACGGTGCCAAAAGCACCCGGGCGCACACAACTGTTTTCCGGGTAAAATATTCGAACGCCACTTACCCCGGCGTTTGCCGCGAGCGTTATCAACGCGGGGGCCCTATCCGGATTAGTCGGGTTTAGTCCATGGTATGCGAGGATTACCGTTCCCCTGCTGTTTGCATTCTGATCACGCGTGGCCACACTCGATGCCCCACGCAACTCCACACCGGCGGGCACGGTTACCGGCCCATCCATCCTGTATTTCCCCGCAGGTAAATACACTACGCCGCCCGAAACCGCCGCTTGGTCAAGTGACGCCTGAATGGCGGGGGTAGCGTCCTGTTGGCCGGTTTTATTTGCTTGCACTACAAACAGATGGTCTGCCGGCACAAACGGCGCGGCATCGTAATCCACCTCAAGCGTATCAAGGCTATCAAAATCAAAAATATATTTGCGGTTGGCATGAAATCCATATTTAAAGATTGATTTAATAAAATCGAAAAACTCACCAATATCCTTGAACACAAGCCGCCCGCCGACCCTGCCGCCGGAAAGTTCCGTACCGGCTATTTTCACCATTCCAAAGGTATTGTTGACAATTGCGTTCTTACTGCCGTTTATGCGGCTTTTGGCGATAATCATCCCCCAGCGCGTATCCATTGAATCCACCTGAACCCCAACATCGCACCGCTCGATTTTAACATCAAACAGCGAACCCGCAAATTCGATGCGCTTGCCTTTTACCATATGCATACCGTATTTGCAGTCGGCTATTTCAATATTCGCGAACTGCGTCCATTCCAAATCACCAAGGATGAAGCCCGTGGTGTTGACCCTCGTATACGCATCAATTGATTCACGCGGTGCGGCGCAAAGCCCTGCGCCGGCCTGTGCCCAGTAGCGGTTGCTGATGGTCAAGTTTTTCCAAGTGCCGACATCGGACTGATTGTAAGCCATCGCCCCGCAGTGAAGAAAAGTGCCCTTGACATTCTCCACCGTCATCATTTCATGCACGCCGCCGTCCACGCACGCGCCGATCCCTTTATAGCCATTGATAACCGTACAGTTGACAATGCTTTGAAGCATTTCCCCGGGCACATAAAAGGTAAAGGGGTAGGGTTTTACATGATTGATGTCCTGCCCGGGGTAGAACACCGTCAGCCCCATCACACCCGCGCTACCGTTTATTGTGAAAAGAGCAGGCAAATTATCCGCCGTGCTCGCTACATCCGCCATAATAATTGTGCCATAGTCCGTCCCCGTGTCCGGGTCCTGCCAGTCACCCCGCAAGGTAACAAAGCCGGGTACCGTGATACCCGCCGTGAGCAAATACTTACCCGCGGGCAAAAAAACCGTCCCGCCCCCTGCCGCATAACACTCATCAACAGCCCTTTGTATAGCGAGCGTGCAGTCCGCCCTACCGCTATTATCCGCAAAGTAGGGTGCTTGTGTGGCAATAACATCCGCCACAACAATATTTCGCCGGGGGTAATTCATCGCAACGATGCAAGGCCTGCTCTGTGTATACAAGTTGTCGTTTTGTTTTTGCATAAGCGCCCTTTCCTTTCTTTGGGGCTGTATTGTGTTGGATACTCCGGCTGCGGCCTGTGCCATTGTACTGCTTATCAACACCGGCACTGCACACAGACATAAAAACCTTTTCCACAGGCCCTTGCACTTCATAAAATCGCCCTCCCAAATAGTCTTCACTCAAAAGTATCTTGCGAACCACAAAGCCTCATTGATGTTATGCAATAACAAAAATGAGGCTTGTTGTAGGTCAACTATGCGGTTTATTCTTGGTTGTCGTTTTTATCGACTTTATCACCTTTGTCGCCTTTGCCGATTTTGAAGAAACTCGTCTTTTCCTTTTGTTTGCCGGGCTCTTGTTCGCCATAACCGTACCCGTAACGGTAACCGTAGCTGTAGCGGTTGGAGTAGCCGTAGCTGCCCCTCTTATAGCCATAACGGTAACCGCTGCCATACCTTCTGTAATAACCCCTGTTACCGTAGCTGTCCGCCTTGACACGGTTGAACACACAGCCAATAATATTGGCATTGACGCTATCTAACGTATCCTTGGCGAAGTGAGCCGTTTCCTTCACGGTTCTGCCGTAGCTGACAACCCAAATAACACCGTCTAACATCTTAGAGAGCACTGCGGTATCCGCAACAAGGCCGATAGGCGGCGTGTCAAATATAATATAATCGTAATCGTCTTCAATACTTGCAATAAACGCTTCCATTTGGTGGGAACCAAGCAGTTCCGTCGGGTTGGGCGGAATAACACCACAGGTGACAACGTCAAGCGAATCAAAGTTCGGCACCTTTTTGATAACGTTGGCTAACTCTTCCTGCTGGGTCAACACATTGGATATACCCGGTTCAGACGGCATATTAAGTGTCTTATGCACTTTCGGCTTTCTCAAATCCGTGTCAATCAGCAAGACGCGCTTGCCGGTTTCAGCCATGGTTAAAGCAAGGTTGATGGAAACGGTTGTCTTGCCTTCAAAGGGGCCCGAGCTTGTGATGGCAATGCGCTTCATATCGCCGTCCACGCCGGAAAACTGGATCTTTGTCCGCAACACCTTAAACGCTTCTTTGTAATCGAAGGGCGTTTCTTCCGTCACAATGGTGGCGGAGTCCTTCACAAGCTCCGGCAGGGAAGTGATAACAGGCAAATCCAAAACATTGCGGACATCGTCCTCGGTCTTGAAAGTATTGTCGAAGAAATCTCTCAGGAAAATCAGTGCCAGCGAAATCATCAAGCCAAGCAGCATACCAATCGCAGCGTATTGCCAAACAACGGGCTTCACAGGCTTTGCCGGAACCTTTGCCGTGTCAATCACCTCGGCACTACCGGCCTTGATAACGCGGATAATCGTCGCGGGCGAAACTTTTACCAAGGCATTGGCGATGGCCTGCGCCAAAATAGGATCCTTGTTTTCAACACTTATTTTAAGAACCTCGGTTTCACCAATACCGGCGACCTTAATATAGGATCTTAACTGCCCAATGGATAAATCGGTGCCAATCTCTTTCTTGACAAGCTCCATATTTGTATCACTGGTCATAATCAGCACATAGGACTTAACCAGCTTTTGCGTGAGCAAAATGTCGCTATAGCTCATCTGGTTTTGCTCGGATGCTTGGTATTGTGACTTATTCACAATCATCGTTGCCTCGGCAGAATAAATCTCCGTCACATAAACACTGCTGTACACATAAAAAACAACAGTGAAGATGAAGGCGGTAATGATGATAAATGGCCATTTCTTCAGTAGCATGGCGATAATTCTTCTAATATCCATTAAAATACCTCTTGCCTTAATATTTTTCTCAGAAATTATATAGCGCTGTTATTCTACACTGTTAAAGACTTTTATGCAACATTTTTTTGCCTAATTTTGGAACGACGGTTGTAACCGGGGCCCTTTTATTTGCGCCAAACCATTTTATTGATAATACCCACATAGCTTTGGATGATTTTTACGACTTTCACACTGACGTTTTCGTCCACATAGTCCGGTGTGGGAACGCCCAGGTCACCGTTTTGAACCATGCTCACGGCAAGGTCTACCGCTTGCA
>CAZMSM010000057.1:0-13331 GCA_964568955.1 uncultured Eubacteriales bacterium
CCGTTGCCATCGTTGAACGGATGGATACAAAGAAAATCCAATATAAAGACCGCAATTAAAATGAGCGGGTCAATCTCGCCCTTGTCAATCTCACACAGAAAAGTGTTGCAAAGGTCATCCATCGCCATTGGTGTTTCAAAAGCAGACAACGGCTGAAACCGAACGAATTGTTTGCCTTGTTCGTCCCTTTCTTCAATTAAATTGTCAACATTCTTATATCTTCCGCTGATAGAGGAGGAACTGAATTTATATAAATCTCTGTGCAACTGTAAAATATAGCTTGGGCGAGGCAAGATATAGTCATAGCTTTCATGAATTGTTGCGAGAACATCTCTGTATCCCGCAATTTCATTTTCATTCCTGTTTAGCGGTGCGGATTTTGCTCTTACAAGTTCTGCCATTCGTTTATCGGAGGTATAGATACCTTCAATACGGTTACTTGCCCGGGTGCTTTGAATTTTCGCGACCTCAAGTAGGCTGGTCAGAATATCTGCCTTGGATTCAATAAATAAATTTTGCTGCCCCTTGTGTTCGTGAATTGCCGAAACAAGATTGACAATGTCGGGTGTAAGCAAATCGTTTGCTATAGTGGTATAATCAAAAACACGCATCATAGCCCCTCCAACCTATCATTTATTACCTTTCAACTTGTCAATTATGTCATATGAATGATAAGTTGTCAACACGTTTTGATAAATTGAACAATTTGTCATCTTTAGTGTCAACTTATCATTTTTACCGTTAATTTGACAAGTTAATGTTCAGTGTTTGTGGATGCTGCGTAATACGCCGTGTTCGAATCGGCTTTAGGGTGCAAATTAAAAAAGCTGCCCCTATCGATTGATAAACATCGGTTAATTATTATAATAATTATAACCCTAACCGAAAGCTCCATTTTTAGCCTTGACAACTTCCATTTAAAAGCTTATAATTTGCCTACGCGTTTGGGCCTGTAGCTCAGTTGGGAGAGCGTTCGGTTCGCATCCGAAAGGTCGTGGGTTCGAATCCCTTCAGGTCCACCAAAAAGCAACCCCTGCCGTCTCCCGGCAGGGGTTGCTTTTTGGTTTCTTCCTGTGGGGTTCGAACAGGGCGGCACTGTGCAGAGTGTAAAAAGGCTCCGGGGGAGCGTTTTTAGCCCGCGGGGAGGGTCCCCTAAAAACCGTGTTATAACTCTTTGACATCCTGCTTCATTAAACAATCCATATCTTGCGGATACTTTACGCCGATGATTCTGCGAATTTCGTCCATTTGCTCCATAATCTTCATGGACTGCGCGTGCGGAACCATATCACTTTCGAGTTTGCCTTGTCGCAGGCACTCGTTGACTTCCAGTATCTGCTCTTCAAACCCGTTGCCGAGGAAGGGGCATTTGTAAACCTGCGGTTCCTGCCCTTGCGCAAACACGGTAAACTCCTGTGGCGCATAAAAACGGTCGGTCGTTTTGATATAGCCTTTGTCGCCAAAAACATAGCCATCGCCCGGTTTTTTGAGCAGCATGGCGGAGGTTAGGGACGCAATCGCACCGCTTTCATACTTCAACAGCATACAGCAGTGTACATCCACACCCGTAACGCCAATTTCCGCTTCGGCGGAAATGTTAACAATAGGAGAATCCATTAACCAGGAGGCAAAGCTCAAGGCATAGCAGCCCACATCCAAAACAGAGCCGCCGCCATACATGGGGTTGAACGCATGATGGTCCAACTCGTCCGACATATCGTAGCAAAAAGCAGCTTGAACGCCTTTGACTTCGCCGATAGCACCGGATTCCACAATTTCCAACAGTTTTTTCGTGCCGGGTGCCAAACGTGCCCACATGGCTTCCATCATAAAGACCTTGTTCTCGGTCGCGCTGTTAATCATTTTTTGCAGCTCGTTACAATTAACCGTAATCGGCTTTTCGGAAAGAATCGCTTTGCCGTGGTTCATAAACAGCATCGCAAAGGGACCGTGTGTGGCGTGCGGAGTCGCAACATAAGCTGCATCGATACCATCCCATTGAGCCATGGCCTCGTAACTGCCAAAGCGATGCTCAATGCCAAATTTGTCGCCAAAAGCATTGGCTTTTTCCAGGCTGCGCGAGGCGATAGCCTCAAGACTTGCACCCGGTGTGTTCTTACAGGCTTCGGCAAATCTTTCCGCGATTCCGCCGGCTCCGATTATGCCCCAACGTATTGTTTTCATCCTGTTCACTCCTTAATCACTAATTTTGTTTGACTAATACGAGTATTATTATACGGTATTGTATTGCAAAATACCAGCCTTTGTGCTATATTTGTGGCGAAACATTCTGGAGCTTTTGATGCTAAGCAATGTTTCACCGTTCTAATACGCCAATATTACACACTAATTAAGGAGGCTGTAAAATGAGTACAGAACAAAAATTCTACATCTGCCGTATCTGCGGCAACCTTGTGGGCATGATTCACGATGCCGGTCCGGACATTATCTGTTGCGGTCAACCTATGGAAGCACTCGCCGCAAACACAGAGGAAGCATCGGTTGAAAAGCATCTCCCTGTCGTTTCCGTATCCGGCGACAAAATATCGGTCGTTGTGGGCAGCGTTGAGCACCCGATGGTCGATGCACACTACCTCCCCTGGATTTATTTGGAGACCAAAAATGGCGGGCAAAGGAAAAACCTTGTCCCGGGCGACAAACCGTACGCAGTTTTTTCTGTCGTTGATGACGAAGCTGTTGCTGTATATGCCTATTGCAACCTGCATGGACTTTGGAAGACTGCACTGTAAACGGTTCACAATCAATATTAAAGGAGCCTGAAAATGAGCAAGTACGAATGTGATGTATGCGGGTATATCTACGACCCCGAGCTTGGCGATCCCGACGGCGGCATTGAACCCGGCACTGCTTTTGAAGACATTCCGGACGACTGGGTCTGCCCGGTATGCGGCGTGGCCAAGGATATGTTTACCAAAATCTAAGCCGACGTTTACTATTATCCGAATACGAAAAGGCTGCTTGGCACACGACGTGTCAAGCGGCTTTTTTTATCTTTTTTTGTTTTTTATTTTTTGCTGTGACCGACTGACGCCGGACCTTCGGGGGTAGAGAACTACTCTACAAATCAACGCATCCTTATCCATTCATAAATGCTTGAAAATTGCTGTTCTTTTTGCTATAATCATTTTAATAGTTTGCAGAGGAAAAAAGAAAGGAAGAAAAGATAAAAATGTTTTTAAAAAAATCTACATTTTCTTGGGTTTTCAAGAGATATGTGTGTTTCCTTCTCGTTTTAACAGCACTGATCATGTCCATCACACCGGGTGTGAGCGCTGCTGACAAGGCTAAAACCAACTCTCCGTATATCTTCGTTTCGGGTTATTGCGGCTGGGGTCAATATGATAAGATGGATGACTTTATGTCTTATTGGGGCATGCGCAACGGCGACCTGATACAATACCTCAATGCACAAGGCTTCGATTGCTACGCGGCCTCCGTTGACCCCGTTGGCAGCGCTTGGGATAGAGCATGTGAATTGTATGCGCAGCTGACCGGGACAGTCGTTGACTATGGTTTTGTTCATTCCACTGTTTATAATCACCCCCGTTTCGGCACCGACTACAGCCGTGATCCGCTGATTGCCGGCTGGGGAGCAAGCAAGCAAGTGAACCTGATTGGCCATAGCTTTGGCGGCGCGACGATTCGACTTTTATCTGCCCTTTTGGCAAACGGCGCTCAGGATGAAATTGACGGCACCAACGGCGAAATTTCCGGCTTGTTTACAGGCGGAAAACTTGATTGGATCAACAGCATAACGACCCTCTCTTCCCCTCATAACGGAGTAACGATTCTGGACTTATCTCAAACGCTCTTGCTCTTGATGACAAATAGCGATGAAAAAGTCGTTGGCACAATCAATGACAGCCCAATAGGGCTAATCAATTATTTTAAAAACATCTTCAAAGTTTTTAATAACGGCATGGGGAAAGATACGGGCGCGTATGACCTTTCTCTCGATGGCGCCGCACAGCTCAATGCAAAAATCCCTACCTTCAGCTCTATTTATTATTTTTCATTACCGGCTGATTCAAGCAGCCCCGCGCGTTTCTCAAACAACAGGGTTCCAAACCCCAAGTTGACCGATTTTGCTTTTTGGCCGGCCGGTGTTATTATCGGTATTAAAAGAGGCGTATCAACCGGCGGCATTGTTTATGGCAAGAGTTGGTTAAATAACGATGGTGTTACGAATACGGTTTCTTGTTTCGCCCCCAAGGATGCGCCGCAGAAAGCTTTTGATGCAAACAGCGTCGCCCCCGGCGTTTGGTATGTAATGCCAACCCTTCAGGGCGACCACTTGGCCATTACGGGGGGGCTCATCCGTGAGGTTGATATCAAAGCCTTCTATCTGGACCATATGAATCTGATAAACAGTTTGTAAAGAAAAACACATACCCTTGCCCGGCACTTGCAGTTCCAACTGTCAAGCTTACAAGTTAACCCAAGCGCACCGAACAAAAGCGGATGCCTTTTTGAGGCATCCGCTCTTTTTTGATTAAACTCCCGGGTTGATTTGGATTTAGTCCATCCATCACTTATCCATATAAAAATAGAGTCTTTTATTGCTTTTGTTGAGAATCATTTCCGGTGACCTGCTACCTGCTTGGTCGTCGGTAAACTTTTGGCTTTCCACAACATTGCCGTTCTTGGGTATGTCTGCCCAATAATCAGCTTCAATGTACCACTCGCTGAGAAAGTCAGTGTGTACAGCCCATTCATATTCCCTTATAATCTTATTAAAATACTCGTCACTTAATACCGCATAGCCATAAAACACAGTGCCATTGCTTTCAACCATAAAAAAGTCCGGTGAGAATGTCGGTTGATAATACCATTCGCAACTTTCTATTTGTGTAATATTGGGAAAATGGTGGGTTATCATTTCTTTATCCGTTCCCGGTGAACCATTTCTTTTTTCATCATAGATAATATAATATTCATCCTTTTTTGCCTCGAGGCGTTTTTTCGCCCCCATACTCGCCACATTCATGGCTTGCCAGTTTTTTTCTTGCAGCTCGTTATACCTCGCGGTAAGTATCATCTTAATGTTTTGCCTTGCAACAACATCGCTGTTACCAAGCAAGCCGAGGGCTTGAGGTATCACGGAATCCGACAAACGCTCAAATATACCTACATCAAGCGAAACACTTTTATCCTGCTCGCTCTTTGCGATGTTATATGTTGCAATCAATGCATCGACCCCGGCGTAATTGAGCACCAAAAACCAGGCGGTGAAAAAGACGCAAATAACCCTAACCGCATTGAACTTACGCGAAATAATTTTTATGATTGCCAAAACAAATATCACGGCGGTAAGCACCATAAACCAAGAGGTGTAAACGCGCAGCTGCGTGAGCCCGTACGCCTGCATATACATGGCCATTTTTGAAACGGCGGATGCGATGATCATAACCGTAATAAAGGAAAGGGTGAGCAAATATGTTTTTAGCCCTTTTGAAATCTTGCCTTCTCTGCGCGCGGTGAACAAGTAGGAAACAAGCAGCAAACCAAGGTTAATAGCCGCAATTGCAACCAACTCAAAAAATCCGCGTCGTGCGTACTCGGAATAGATAAAGTCGCCGGGCAGTCTGCCGCTAAAGGCTGAAAAAATATAGTCGAACTGCACGAAAAGGAAGAAAAGGTAAACGGCGCAAACGACGCTCATCACCGTATAGACAATAACACGGTCAAGATTACCGGTAATGTTTGGTATTTGAACCGCGCCTTTTTTCTGTTTGTATCGGAAGGCGAATAAGGCGCCAAACAAAGGGATCGCTACTATAAAACCAAGTATAAACTTACCGAAATATTCCCAAACCTTGTCGCCGATTAAATCCGTGATTTTTTTCATCACGCTCTCAAACGCAAAATCAGCACTGGCCAGCAGGGAAAGGATCACCGCGAGCAGGGGTACACAGATAAGAACGCCAAGCAGAATGCGCAAAAACAGCCGCTTGCCTTTTTTGCCTTTTTCCTCTTTTTCCTCTTTTGCCCCTTTGGCGGCGATGATAAACAGCTTGTCCAGGTTCATAAAAGGTCTGCCTACAAACCCGCCAAAAAAATCAAATGCCACGCCTTTTGACAGCTTTTCATGGTCGCGCACACCGAACATGGACATCAACTGCAGTGTGGCAAGGAAGAACAAGAAGAACAGATTCAGCACGGCAAGGACGGGGTTATCAAACAGCACAAAGCACAGTAAAAGCAGCACAATCGGTACACCAAGCGGGGCGCCTTTTTTAATGTCCAAACGCTTGCTTTTTAAACCGTAAGGCAACATGCCGGCGTAAGCGGCAACAAAGAAAACCACAACGCCGATGCCAAGCCCGCCAAAAACAACGCTTTCAAAAAAGAGAAACCCGATAGCCACAGCCAACGCAGCAAAAAGGCTGTCCGCTTTGTCAAAAACAACCGCTGTTCTCTTCGCAAGTGGGCGCGCAGGTGCTTGGCTTTGCAGGGGCGGTGCCACGGGGAGGAACTGCGGACCTTCCGGTGGGGGATTGTTTGTGTTTTTATCGTTTATTTCCATTGCTTACGCCTTCTTTTCTGCTTGATTTTTGCGAACTACACCCATTATCCCAAGGATAATCCCGGCAACAACAGCCACGATGAAAAACAGCCACGCTATCGGAATGAGAAAAAACAGTTCGATGAGTGTCCCGTCTTCGGCTACGGAAGAACCGATTGCCTTGTAAAGAATCATACATCCTGCTGAAATTACCAACGGAATCAACGAAATCAAATATCTCTTTTTCACTTTATTTCTCCTTATCATACGCTAAAATATCCGCGGGCTGGCAATCAAGCGCCTTGCATAGCGCATCCAGTGTCGAAAAGCGGATTGCCTTTGCCTTATTGTTCTTTAATATTGAAAGATTGGCAGGGGTAATACCGATTTTTTCCGAAAGCTCGGTCGTCCCGATTTTGCGCTTTGCCATTATTACATCTAAATTTATGATAATTGCCATGCTGAACACAATCCTTTGCTTGTTATTTGGGAAACAATTGTGAAGCGCAACTTCGTTGCGAAAAGCGTTGGAGAAGCATAGGAGTTACGGGAAAATGTTGAGGAATTAGACTACACCGAACGAGAAGAAAAAAGCAGTTGCACTACAAAAAAATCGTTCCCCAATCGCTTCTCTACTGCTTCTCCACCGCTTCTCCATCGCTTCCCCACTGCTTTGCCGCTCTCCTAAATCGTCAAATCCACTTCCTCGCGCAGCTCAATGCCGCGGATGACCAGCTCCCGTATAATCGCGGAAATAACGGAAATCATCAGTGCCGCACCGGCCAAGATAAAAAATGCCATCCGCATATAAATCAGCGTCCCGGCAATAAAAATCACAAAGTCAAAAAACGAACAAATACTAATCACTTTCAGGTTCAAGATGCTGTTTTCGCAAAACGGACGGTCATTAGCCAGGTTGCGGCATAGCTTAAAAACCGCCGCCCAAATCACCATGAAGGGAACATAAGTCGTATACAGCAACAACAACATCCGGTTCATATTCACGCTCACGTGGATAAAGTCAAAATATGCCCGAAGAATCCACGGTAACGCAATGCCGGCACTAAGGCCACCGACAATCGCCGTAACCGTCAGCGTGAAAAGAATTTTTGGGAACAAATTTTTGTTTTTCATGTCAAGCTCCATTCTGCCGCATTCGGCGACCGGGGAAAAATTAAAAATGATAAAAAACATTAAAAAGACATACGCTGCGAATAAAATTCTCACTTCCAAGCAAATAATATCATTGATTTCACTGTTTGTCAACAATTATTTATCGTTTATCGATAAATTTCTTTGTTTTCGATGTTTTTAGTAAATTCTTATCAATTGACAACTACTCGGTTTAAGTGCTATCCTATTCGCAATAAACATTAAATACGCAAACCTCTTATATCTCTTGTGAAAAGGATGGTCAACCCTATGAAACATTACGAATCAATTATCATCGGTCATATCACCGTGGATGCCGACACCGATTACCTGGGCAACAAAACCAAAATTGAAGGCGGCGCGGTGCTGTATTCCTCCGCTTCCGCTTATGCATTAGGTCACAAGGTTGCCGCTTTGACAAAAGTGGCCCCAAAGGATACCGAACGAATGAGGGCTTTTACCCTGCCCCAAGAGGATATCTACCTCCTTCCATCGGCTCGTTCCACAGACATGAGCAACCACTACCACACGCCGGAAAAAGAGCGGCGCACCAGCGCGTGCACCAGCCAAGGGGACCCTTTTACAATTGAAGATATGCCCGCGGACATCAGCGCGGATATTTACCATTTTGCAGGTTTGATATATGGTGATTTTGACAATGATATGATTAAAGAACTTTCCAAAAAAGGGGCTAAAGGTGTTACCGCAGTGGATGTTCAGGCCTGCCTGCGCAACCGCAACGACGCCGATGGCTCGCTGTTCTTTAAGGACTGGGCGGATAAAGAGGAAATGCTCCCCTACATCACCTACCTGAAAACCGACGCCGCTGAGGCGGAGATTATGACCGGGCTAAACGACCGAAAAGAAGCGGCAAAAATGCTTTTCGGCTGGGGGTCTAAAGAGATTATGATTACCCACAACACCGAAGTCTTAATTTACGACGGCAAAGATTTTTACACCTGCCCAATACGCTCACGCAATTTAAGCGGCAGAACCGGGCGTGGCGACACGACCTTTGCAGCGTATATCAACGAACGGTTGACACACAGCATTCAAGATTCCCTCCTGGTCGCCACCGCAACAGTTTCCGTCAAAATGGAAACACCGGGCCCCTACAGGGGTAATCGCCGGGATGTGGAAGCGTTTATTGCGGAGTTTTACCGGGACTGTGCAGAATAATTAGTGACGGCAAGAACATCAAGCAAGCATACCGACGAACGGGCCAACGATACCGGTTTAAAGTATAAAGGAGAAGTAATTTGAGATTTATTTCATGGAATATTGACTCATTAAATGCAGCCTTAACAAGTGATTCGGATAGGGCGTTACTTACAAGGAAAGTACTCGATACTATTATGAATATGGATGCAGATGTCATCGCTTTGCAAGAAACCAAGTTGCCGGCTAAAGGACCAAGCAAAAGCCACATGGAACATTTAACGAGTTGTTTTAAAGGATACTCTTATGTATGGCGGTGTTCTCAGGAACCGGCCAGAAAAAGCTATGCGGGAACGATGTTTTTATATAAGGCTACGTATTCGCCGAAAGTTTTCTATCCGGAGATTCAGGCTCCGGGTACGATGGATTCGGAAGGACGAATTATTACTTTGGATTTTGGAGAGTTTTATCTCACACAGGTATATACCCCTAATGCAGGGGATGGACTTCTACGATTAAATGACAGACAAATTTGGGATGAAAAATACGCTGAATATCTTGTGAGTTTGGACAAGGAAAAACCGGTTGTCGCCACGGGAGACTACAATGTGGCCCACGAGGA
The DNA here is from genome assembly GCA_964568955.1 of uncultured Eubacteriales bacterium. Classification (GTDB taxonomy): domain Bacteria; phylum Bacillota; class Clostridia; order Oscillospirales; family Acutalibacteraceae; genus UBA1447. Next base: position 9,459 of record CAZMSM010000057.1, read on the forward strand.
GATCGACTTGGCACACCCGCAAAACAATCATCGGTCGGCAGGTTTTACAGATGAAGAGCGTGAGGGCTTTACAAACCTACTCAGTAAAGGCTTTACAGATACTTTCAGGCATATGCACGGTGATGTGACAGGTGTTTATTCCTGGTGGGCGCAGAGGATAAGAACAAGTAAAATCAATAACTCCGGGTGGAGGATTGATTATTGGTTGGTTAGTGATCGACTGGCCGATAAAGTCATTAAATCCGAAATGGTCGACTCCGGTGAAAGGCAAGACCATACGCCCATTTTGCTGGACATCGCCTTATAGTTAACCATAGGCTGAGGCTTATTATGGCTAACCTGCCAATGTTTTTGGCGGCACAGCTTGAAAAAGAATAAAATGATAAAAACGTTTTCCGTCCGGACGGAAACATCGGGACCGAAAAAGGGCACACGCAAAGATGTGCAAGCGTATATCAATGAATTTTATCAAGATTGCCGTTAACGAAAAACGACCGGTTTTCAAATTGTATGAGTGGGGTGTTTCTATCAAAACTTTGATTAAAGTGTTTGGCCTTGTTTTGTTTTTCTCCGTACTGTCTTCTTGCTCAAACAATTCAATTACGCCTACCGAAATCATCGTGTCAACAAAGCCAGTGGATACCATAGATTATTATTTACCCGTGGAGGACTACTCCTCAGAAAGAACCGAAGAAATCACACACATTGTCATCCATTTTATGAGTGCGGTAGTAGACCATCCGGATGATCCGCATAACACAGATTACATCCGACGCATATTCCTTGAGCATAAAACTTCCCCGCACTATATGATCGACAGGGAGGGCACCGTTTACCCCTGTATTCCCGAAGCAAGAACGGCTTGGCACGCAGGGAAAGGAACGTGGGGAGAAATTACCGACAGCATGAATTCACGCTCTATCGGGATTGAGCTGCTGGGAATCGGTACTTTTGAAGAGATGAGCCAATACCTCACGAAGAACGATTATAAAAAAATCGACCCCGCGCATATCGGCTTCACAAACGAGCAATACATCTCGCTTGACCTGCTGCTCAACGATATTTTCAGCCGCAACCCCGGTATTGTAAAAAATAGAAACCATGTCATCGGTCACGCCGAATACAGTCCACGAAAAACGGACCCCGGCACCTTGTTTGATTGGAACAACTTAAGCTTTACAAAAGATTGACAGAACACCTTTGTCAACAATCTATATGAACAGAACAGGCTGTATCAAATGCTGAACTTTCAGCGGAAGATGCAGCCTGTTTTTATATCGGTGAGTATTCGCCCGCTACAAAACTTGAAAAAGACCGCCCAAACAACTTAGCAAGTTATACTAATTGCAAAACTAAAAATGTGCAGAGTCACAAGATTTATTTTTTGCGTTGAATTCGAGGGTGAAAGATGATAAAATGTTGTCATTGGAACTATCTTTTTTGTTGGGTTTGTGCGAAAAAGAAAAAGACAAAAAGATTAGAAATATGAGATAAATATATGGGGGCTATTCGGTGAACAAGAATCAAAGAAAAGTTGTTATCGTTGGCACCGGTTTTGTGGGCATGAGTTACGCGTATGCGATGCTTAATCAAAATGCTTGTGATGAACTGGTATTGATTGATATTGATAAAAAGCGTGCCGAGGGTGAGGCGATGGATTTAAACCACGGCCTTGCTTTCTCGGGTTCGCATATGAAAATATACGCAGGCTCCTATGCGCACTGTAAAGACGCGGATATCGTGAGTATTGCTGCCGGGGTTTCGCAACAACCGGGTGAAACGCGGCTGAATTTATTGCAGCGCAATACGGAAGTATTTAAATCGATTGTCGAGCCGATAGTCGCCTCGGGCTTTAACGGTATCTTTTTGGTTGCTACAAACCCTGTTGATATTATGGCGCATGTGACCCAGCAGCTTTCAAATTTTGATAGCAGTCGCGTTATCGGCACCGGCACTACGCTTGACACGGCTCGGCTGCGGTATTTGCTTGGGAATTACTTTCATGTGGACCCGAGGAATGTGCACGCTTATGTCATCGGCGAGCACGGCGACAGCGAATTTGTTCCGTGGTCACAGGCACTTATCGCAACCAAACCGGTATTGGAACTCTGCGGTGAAGAAGGCACCCGACAAGACTGCGACGGCATGTTCCTCATCGCAAACGAAGTCAAGGTTTCGGCACAAAAAATTATTGACGCAAAAAAGGCGAGCTATTACGGCATCGGCATGGCCATGGTAAGGATTACCAAGGCTATCCTCGGCAACGAAAACAGCGTGCTTACGGTATCGGCCATGCTGCAAGGGGAATATGGCGTAAACGGTGTGTATACCGGGGTCCCGAGCATCGTTAATCGGCAGGGCATCCGCAGCATTATCACATTATCTCTTACGCCAGAGGAACTCGATCTGATGCACAAATCCTGCCGGATTTTAGAAGACAACTACAGCGGAATCAAGTTTTAATCTGCAACAGTTCAATAAAGGGGGAATTTTCTTGTACAATCTTTTGATCGGCGGCGCTGCAGGCCAAGGGGTAGATACTGCGGCGGCTATTTTGGAAAAACTGCTGAAAAAATCCGGCTACAGTGTTTTTTCAACCAGTGACTTTATGTCACGCATTCGCGGGGGGCATAATTTTATTTTGCTGCGTTTTGGAACCGAAGTCCTGATGTCGCACAGCGATACTTTGGACGGCATCATCGCACTCAATGATGAAACGGTGGAGCTTCACAAAGACAGGCTTCAACCCGACGGGTTTATCATCGGCGATAGCAACCTTTTGACCGACGACCCCCGTGCGGTAAAAATCAAGATGAATGACACCGCGAAAGAGCTTGGTAATTCGAGGGTGGCCAGCAGTGTTGCCCTTGGTGCTGTGCTAAAGCTATTGGGCGAAAACCTCGATTTGGCAAGCAGCGTGTTAGGAACATTTTTTAAACAGCAGATTGTGGATATTAACGTTAAAGCATTTGCGGCTGGTTATGAGCTTGTTGAAAAACGCTTTCCACGGCTCAACGGCGAATTTAGCGATTGGATGATTTTATCCGGCAGCAAGGCAGTTGCCTTGGGTGCAATTGCGGCGGGGCTTCAGTTTTATTCCGCTTACCCCATGTCGCCTTCAACATCGCTGATGGTAAACCTGGCGGAATCTTGCGAAAAGACTTCTATTGTGGTTGAACAAGCGGAGGACGAAATCGCGGCTATCAACATGGCCATCGGGGCATCCTTTGCCGGCGCAAGAGCCATGACGGGTACTTCCGGCGGAGGATTTTCGCTGATGGTGGAAGCACTCGGCCTTTCCGGCATAGCGGAAATACCCCTTGTTGTGGCAAACTTCCAAAGACCGGGCCCCGCTACCGGCTTGCCGACCAGAACAGAGCAGAGCGACCTTAAATTTGTCATTTCGGCGTCGCAAGGCGAATTCCCAAGGATGGTCATTGCCCTGCGTAACCATACCGACTCCTTTTATCAGACCATCCGCGCTTTCAACCTTGCCGAAAAATATCAAATTCCTATCATCATTTTAACCGACCAATATCTGGCAGATGCCTCCGCCACCGTCAAACCGTTTGATTTAAGCTCTATTGAAAACGAAACGCCGGCTCAAGAGAAAACAGGCGAGGGCGAATACCTACGCTACAAATTGACCGACGACGGCATATCACCGCGCCTCATCCCCGGTAAAAGCAAAAACCTTGTTGCGATTGACAGTGATGAGCACGACGAACGGGGTTGGATTACAGAATCCGCCGAAATGCGGGTTAAAATGGTCGACAAGCGGATGAGTAAGCTTGAAAAGTTGCAGCTGGAGCTGCAGGAACCCGAATATGTTGGCGCAGATGATTGTGAAACGCTCCTCGTGGGTTGGGGCTC
>CAZMSM010000058.1:0-7112 GCA_964568955.1 uncultured Eubacteriales bacterium
AGACCGATACCGACCATAAATTTGGGAGATATTTTGTCACCGAGTATTCCATTAACAAGCTGCCCCGCACCGTAGCAAGCTAAAAACCCTGTGCCGACGCTACCCAAATAAGCCTTGGTCAACCCACCGTCCGCCAGCATTGCCGCCATACAGGCGGAAAAGTTTAGGCGACCGATGTAGCTCATGCTATAGGCAAGCCAGCAAAGCCAAAATAAACGACGTGTGCTTTTTTCAATCACGCTTTTACTCATTCACTGTTATCGCTTTGTTTGTGGCTATAAAAGTCATGCGGCAATCCTCGGAAAGGTTGCCGTGGTCTTTACCCTGCCCGCCATGGTCAGATGTCATAATAATCAGCCAGTCTTCCGACGCGTAACTTTCACGTGCTTGAATGGTCTTGATGATATCATACGCATCCCTGTCACAACCGCGAACAGCCTCAACATATTCCGGCACATCATTGCTAAAACCGAATTGATGCCCCGTTTCATCCGGACGCTCGAATATGCTAAACAAAATATCCGGGCAATCGGGCTTTGCCGCTATGACCGGGAGAGCCGCGCGCAGTTCATCCTCCCCGCCAAGGGTGTTCCAGCTCACGGGTAGCCCGCGGAACTTTGTATAAGCGGCTTCGATCCCGTATGTTGACCAGACCTTTTGAACATGCCACGGCCACCAGGTATAGAAGGCCGCACTATTTGCGCTGCCGTCCTCAACAAGCTCGGTTAAAATTGTTTTTGGGGAGAGCAATTTTATCATACCGTTATAAAATACCAAATGAGTATTTGCCCACTTGCCGGTGAGTATAGTCGTCCAGCCGGAAGTTGTTTTGGTGGCCTGCGTATGCAGCAGGGTGTCCCCACCGGCTATTGAAACGTACAGCCCGCCTTGCGCGGCAAGCAACCGAATGCCACTTTGTGCATCGTCTTTCAGGTGTATCAGGGTGTCACACCGTACTCCGTCCAAACCGATAACCGCACATTTTTTCACCGTCTTGCCCGCGGGCACAGGCGCGTGAAAGTGATCCCTCACCATGTCGGCAACGATGGCCTGCGGCAGTGCCGTTTCAAGCATGTTCACGAACAGACCGGATTCTTGCAAGCGAATACTGTAATCGCTTTGGGTTACGGGAACAACCATAACAATCACCGCCATGATAATTTTAATAATGCTGTTAAACACCCCAACAGTTGTTTGCAAAAACATAAAATACACCTCTCATTACAAAATAATTCTCGAAACTTTACTGTTAGGAAACACAGAAACTCAATGGACAGTCCTCTACCTTCACATATTAAATACTTTTACCATCGTGGAATATAATATCACAGTCAAATGTCCTTTTCAATAAAAAGGGCTGTTATTTTGCAAAAGGTTTGATATAATGATGAAAGAGGTTTTTTTGACTTTTGTATTTGGATGATGAGAGGAAGATGACTTGTGAAATCTGCAGTGAAATCAACCGCACTCTTCATGGCTTTGCTCATGCTGTTTTCAACCCTTGCTTTTGCGGCACCGGCGGGTGCACGAACCTCCACGCAGGAATGGACGACACAATGGGGCAATATCAAAAGCAACAACAGTGTTATTGCACTGACCCCGGGAACGGATGAAAGTGAAATGGGGTTTGCTTGGCTTTCCCCGCTTTTCGACTTTAAGGCGCAATTCAAAATCAGTGATAACAGCGCGATGAACAAGGCCCTTTCCATTCCGGTGGAAAGTTCCCTTACCATCGTTGGGAAAATTGCGAACAAAGTCACCGCCACACAACTCCTGCCCGGCACGGTCTATTATTACAGCTATACGGAAAAGGGGCTTTGGAGCAAACCCGAAGCATTTAAGACCGGCAGCGGCAACCGCTTTAAAGCCATCCTTGTGGCCGACTCGCAAATTGGCAGGTCAGGGGACGAAAAATCGGACGAAGTGCTGTTTAACGATTCCTTCGGCTGGAACGCAACCCTTGAAGCCGCATTTGACGCCAACCCTGACATTGATTTTATCTTGTCCGCCGGGGATCAGGTGGAAACGGCAAGCACCAACCTTCAATACAATTTGTTTTTAGCACCCAAAATGCTTCGCAATGTCCCTGTGGCAGCCACCATGGGCAACCATGATTTTTACCACCCGCTGTATAAATACCACTTTAACAACCCCAATGAGTTTGAGGATGAATTGATTCAATCCCCGGGCGGCTCCGGCTACTACTTCACACGCGGCAAGGCTCTTTTTGTCGTGCTTGACTCCAACGTGCCGACACCGGTCCATCAGGAACTGCTCGTTAAACAAGCGGTTGAGGCGAACCCAAATGCGGTGTGGCGGATTGTGCTCATGCACCACAGCATCTACGGCTCGGGCGGCGAGCCGAACGGGACAAACCTATGGCGGTTTTACGCCCCTGTTTTTGACAGGTATGGAATTGACCTTGTGCTCAGCGGCCACGACCATACACATTGCCGCACCTATCCGATAAAAAATAATAAAATAGTGGCCGACGGCCAAGGTGTTGTGTACCTATGCGCCAACTCCGCTTCCGGCAGCAAATACAGCGGCGTGCCCGACACAAGGCCATGGTACGCGGCAAACAGCAGCCAATTGCGTGCACCGGCCTATAACGTGTTGGATTTTGATGAAAGCACGCTTACCATAAACACTTACCGTGCCGATACCATGCAGGCGATTGACGAGGAATATGTGATGCATAAACAGGCACCAACCGGTGAAGTCCCGGAACAAAGCCTATTGATGCGGCTTTTGCTTGCGGTGAGCACGGTTATAATGGTTATTAAGGCCTCCCTTTAGCTGTAAATCTTCTTTACTACACTTCAATTCTAAAATAACGAGAGGATGTTTCAAGATGAACAAGATCGGTAAAATCGTACATGACTTAGCACCCAGCGAAGAAAACAAGCGCAACAGCGAGGGGGCATTTATAACCCTCAAGGACGGGCGCATCCTTTTCGCCTACAGTCTTTACGGCCCAGGCTTTCACGATGATTCTAACGCGGACATCGCCACCATTATTTCCAAAGATAGCGGCGAAACTTGGAGCGAACCGGAAATTATATTCACGGCAGAAACCCACGGCACAAAAAACATTATGAGTGTCTCCCTACAGCGCCTCGGCAACGGAGAAATCGGCATTTTTTACTTGGTGAAGGCCGGCTTCCACGACTTAAGGCTCGTTATGCGGCGTTCAAAAGATGAGGCTGCTACCTGGAGCGAACCCGAATTCTGCATCGCCCGTCTGGGTTATAACGTGGTGAACAACGACAGAGTCCTTATGCTATCAAGCGGCAGGCTGATATTCCCCTCGGCCCACCACGGTGTCAGGATTCAGCCGGGCAACGCCTCCTTCCCTTATGCGGTCAACTACTTTTACTACTCCGATGATGACGGCGAAACCTGGTGTGAAAACGACTGCGCCATCTCCCTCAATTCCCCCCACACAAAGACCGGTCTGCAGGAGCCCGGCATTTTGGAGTTAGCACCCGGCACGCTTTGGTGTTGGGCAAGAACGGACATGGGGCGGCAGTATGAATACTTTTCACGCGACTTCGGCTTAACTTGGAGCAACCCGGAACCGTCCCGTTTTACGTCACCGCCCTCCCCGCTTTCCATGAAGCGAATCCCCGGTACGGATAAACTGTTAGCCATTTGGAACCCTACCCCAAATTATCCGACTTATAAAATCGACTTTGGCAAAAAGGGTGACCGCAAGCGCTTACTTTGTGCCATAGGTGATTGCAACGGCGCCGATTGGAGCGACCCGGTTATTTTGGAAGATGACAATGAAAGCGGCTACTGCTATACGGCAATCCATTTTACCGAGTCGGCGGTTTTGCTCGCATATTGCGCAGGTAATGATGTGAAAGATTATTCCATCCTCTCACGCCTTAGAATTCGCAAGATTGAATTGGCGGATTTAAAGTGATTATCTAAATCAAGGAGGCCCCGCTTATGAATAAAAACGAAATTCCCCTTGCGCCGGAACGAATAAAAAAATTTGAACAAATGGGCTTGGGTATGTTTGTTCATTTCGGATTGTATTCTACATTAAACAGCGGTGAGTGGGTTTATCATTTTAAAAAACCACCAATGGAGCAATACACGAAAATGGCTGAAACATTTTCAGTTCCTACTATGGCGGAAATCGTCAAGGTAGGTAAATCTGCAGGCTGTAAATATATTTGTCTTACAACAAGACATCACGACGGCTTTTCCCTCTACGATACAAAAGGTCTTAACACTTATGATGCACCTCATACGCCTTGTAAGCGTGACTTAATTGCCGAATTTGTTGACGAATGCAGAAAAGTAGGCATCGTTCCTTTCTTTTATCACACAACTCTTGATTGGTGGAACAAGGATTTTGATGAAGATTTTAATAAATACCTTGATTACCTTTATGAAAGCGTAAAAATCCTATGTACAAATTATGGCAAAATCGGCGGTCTTTGGTTTGACGGGAACTGGTCAAAAGAAAATGCAGATTGGAAAGAAGAAAGACTCTACAAAATGATTAGAAAGCATCAGCCGGATGCCATGATTATTAACAATACCGGTATAGGCAAAAGAGGTGAAATCGGTCAAGAGGAAATCGATGCCGTAACATTTGAAAGAGGAATGCCCGAACCGGTCGACTTGAGGGGCAAGGCAAAATACATGACGGGCGAAATGTGCGAAACGCTTTGTGACCATTGGGGCATTGCCGATGACATCAACTTTAAGTCGGTTAAACTGTTAATTGAGGAGCTTTGCGAGTCACGCAAGGTCGGTGCGAACTTCCTTTTGAATATCGGCCCCGCGAAGGACGGTACTGTTCCTATTATGCAAAAGGCAATTATGCAGAGTATAGGCCACTGGATGAGTGTATACGCAAAGGCCATCTATAACGGTCGTCCCTACCTTTCATACCAAGATAAACGCGATTTTATTCTGAAAGATGTAAATGATGAAAAAACAGCATATCTTTTCAGTTTAAATCCCGGGCAGTCACAAGTTGATGAAAATGTTTCACTTGAATCTACAAATACCAAAGCGCCCACATTTGAAAATGTTGAGAAAGAGGTGCAGACAGTTAAATGGCTTGATAATAATCAAGAACTTGATTTTTATCAGAAAGCTTCAAACCTTAAAGTCAATTTAACAGGCTTTGCATACGGTCAAAATCTTTGCGTAAGAGTTGCTGAAATAAAGTTCAAATAAAACGTGGAAATTTTTGAGCAGGTCGGCCACCCCGAACTGCGTGATTCTTGTTGCGCGGGCGATGCAACATATTTTGAAAGACATCAGCCCGATATCGATTTCAAGAGAGAGCATATGATCGGTAAGGGAGACCCTGAATGCGACTTTAATTTTAAACTAAAGTAAAAGATTCCAAAAAATGAAGAATGAACTTGTATCACAACAATTTTTTAAACGGCTTTATGTTTTTCAAGGCATAAATCCGGGAAAGGGCATGAAAAAATGAAAACACTGATTGTTTACTTCTCCCTGTCCGGCAAGACAAGGCAAATCGCAACAGAGTTGGCAGAAAAAGAAAGTGCCGACATCATCGAGGTCAAAGAGAAAAAGCCTTATTCCATACTGACCGCATACATATTCGGAGCATATGCTGCAATGAAGCAAAAAATTGTTGAGATTGAGGAGTTGAAATGTGACCTTTCCGCCTATGACAAAATCATCCTCGCAGCACCGATTTGGGGTGGCTTCCCCGCGCCGCCGATGAACACCGTCATTACAATGTTACAAGCCGGCAAGGATGTCGCGTTTGTCTTAACCTCCGGCAGCGGTGACTCAAGCAAACGCGCACCAAAAATAAAAGAGCTTGTTACAAAACAGGGCTGTAGGGTTGTTGGGTATACGGATGTAAAGAGCGGAACGATAACATAGAAACGAAGGTATTAAATTATGGATTCTATTAGTATCGGTGACCGAAAGATACTCAAAGAACTTGCAAAAAAGCAAACAGAGTATGCGAATAGCCCTGAAAATGCAGTGATTTTGCAAAAATGGGATGCCCTTGCTATGGGGAAAAGAGAAACGCCTACGGTTCGATTGTTGTTTTCCAATTTTCAACACGAGGTCATTACACCACGCCTTTGTTGTGAAGACGAACAGGCACGCGCTATTGAGGCAAATATTTTGCGAACCCTTGCGGGAAGAGAATTGTTTGGTGATGATACACCAATTGCAGCAGATTATAAAATCGGTTGGCAAACTTGGGTTCAGCCTTTTGGTGCAAAAAATCGTATAACACGTGCATCGAATAATTCAATGGGCTTTCATATAGACCCCATCATTGATGACCTGAAAAAAGATTTTAGTTTGTTGGAGGGTGGATCTTTTGGCGTTGATAAAGAGACAACCAAACAACAAATGGCTTTGCTTGAGGATGTATTAGGGGATATTTTAAATATAAAAATGACAATGGGCAGTCTCCCCGGTTCCCTTACAAACCCTCTTGTACATTTGATGGGCATGGAAAATTATTATTGTGCCATGTATGACTATCCGGAAGAACTTCATAAAGCAATGGATATGGCAACAACGATTTATGAAAATTATTACGATTTTTTGGCCACAGAGGGTCTTCTTTTACCCACAAGCGGTGATAGTTCAATTGGACAAGAGAGTTTTGCTTATAACAGTGAGTTGCCCACCGAAGAGGTTACAAAAACGACGCAATGTTGGGGGTTCCTTGAATCTCAAGAAACTACAGCTGTTTCGCCTGAAACTTTTGGTACTTTTGTTTTCCCTTATCAAGATAGGTTGGTTAAACGTTTTGGTCTGCTGTCGTATGGCTGCTGTGAGCGAATAGATGCTATTTGGCCCGATTATTTATCGAAGTGGGAAAATTTGAGAAAATTGTCAGTTCCACCTTTTAATGATGAAAAAAAAGTTGGCGAATACCTTCGTCATACAAATGTTGTTTATTACAGCAAACCTCGTGCCGAATATGTAACCAATCCGGGGCCATTGGATGAAGAGGCACTTCGAGATTACTTCAAAGAGGTATGCGAGTGTGCGAGCGGCTGCCTTTTTGAAATGGCACAAAGAGAAGTCGGAACAATTTTCGGCGATTACAATCGAGGTCGCCGATATGTAGAAAT
>CAZMSM010000058.1:7212-13078 GCA_964568955.1 uncultured Eubacteriales bacterium
CGGCGCAAGGGTCTTGCCCCATACACCGGGTCAAATCCGACGTCGGCTATCATTTTAATAACCTCTTCGTCAAAGCTGATGGTGATGTCCATTTCCGCCACTCTTTTCACAAGAATTTTCAGCATGCGCCGGGCAATCTCTCGAATATCTTCGCTGCTTAGCTGATGGAAAACGACGATGTCGTCCACCCTGTTGAGGAACTCCGGACGGAAGGCTTTTTTCAGCTCACCCATGACGGATTCGCGTATGCTGTCGTGGCTGAGCGCTCCGCCGCTTTCCCCTGTGGAAAACCCGAGTGTGCCAACTTCCTTGGAGATGAGCTTTGCGCCGATGTTGGAGGTCATAATCACGATGCAGTTTTTAAAATCCACACGGCGACCTTGGGCATCGGTCAGAATGCCGTCTTCCAATATTTGCAAGAGCATGTTGAACACATCGGGGTGGGCTTTTTCGATTTCGTCAAATAACAGGACGGAATAGGGCCTGCGGCGGACTTGTTCGGTAAGCTGTCCCCCTTCGTCATACCCGACATAACCCGGCGGTGAACCGACCATGCGGGAAACGGTGTGTTTTTCCATATACTCGGACATATCAAGCCTAATCATGGCATCTTCATCCCCGAACATGGCCATGGCAAGGGCTTTACAAAGTTCTGTTTTACCCACACCCGTCGGACCTAGGAAAATGAAGGAACCTGTCGGCCTTTTGGGGTCTTTGAGCCCCACCCTGCCCCTGCGGATAGCCTTGGACACGGCCGAAACCGCTTCCTCTTGCCCGACGATGCGCCGGTGCAACTCTTCTTCCATGTGCAGCAGGCGTTGGCTTTCTTCCTGCGAGAGCTGAACAACGGGGATGCCTGTCCAGGAGGATACAATTTGAGCAATGTCCTGCTCCCCGACTTCGCCCGTTGAGCGTGAGCTTTGCTCTTGCCACGTGTTCTTCGTTTCTTCCAGCTTTGCGGCAAGCTCTTTTTCTTCGTCACGCAGTTTTGCCGCGGCTTCAAAATCTTGCGCATTGACGGCGGAGGCTTTTTCTTCCGCAAGGACTTTAAGCTTCACTTCAAGCGCTTTCAAGTCCGGCGGTGCTGTGTGCGCTTTGAGGCGCACGCGTGAGGCCGCTTCGTCCACAAGGTCGATAGCTTTGTCCGGCAAGTACCGGTCACCGATGTAGCGAGCGGACATTTTAACCGCCGCTATAAGGGCACCGTCTGTAATACGCACTTTGTGGTGCGCTTCGTATTTATCCCGAATGCCTTTGAGGATGGCGATGGATTCCTCCTCGCTCGGCTCGCCCACGGTAATGGGCTGAAAGCGGCGCTCAAGCGCAGCATCTTTTTCAATATGTTTGCGGTACTCGTCAAGCGTCGTGGCGCCGATTACCTGCATTTCGCCCCTGGCGAGGTAGGGTTTGAGCGTGTTCGCGGCATCCATAGACCCTTCTGCGGAACCCGCACCGATGAGGTTGTGGAGTTCGTCAATAAACAGAATGATGTCTTCTGCCTTAATGACCTCTTCTATAGCGGCTTTGATGCGCTCTTCAAAATCGCCCCTGTATTTTGTGCCCGCCACCATACCGGTTATATCCAACGCGATGATACGCATATTTTTGATTGTTTCCGGCATTTCGTCGGTGGCTATTTTAAGGGCGATCCCTTCGGCTATGGCCGTTTTGCCAACACCCGGTTCGCCCACAAGGCAAGGGTTGTTTTTTGTGCGTCTGCTTAAAATTTGCACGACTCTTTCAATTTCCTGCTCCCTACCGATGACAGGGTCAATCAAATTTTGGCGCGCAAGCGCTGTCAAATCTCTGCCAAATTTATCAAGGGTTGGGGTGGCGGAGTCTTTGTCTTCCGCCGGTGTTTCACACGCAGGTGAAGTACTCGCAGCACTCAGGCTTTTTATGACGCTCTCCCTAATCTCTTTGGGGTTCGCACCCGCTTGCGTCATGATGCTCAGCGCCACGCTTTGCCCTTCACGAATGAGGGAAATCAGCAGGTGTTCCGTACCGATGTAAGAATGCCCCATGGCCCTTGCTTGCACGACAGCTGTTTCCAATATATGTTTGCAACGCGGCGTAAAGTCGTTGGGGGAAAGCTCAACAGGTTCCCCCACACCGACGCTGTTTTTGACGGCGTCCGCGACTGTTTGAGCCGTCAAACCGTAGGCCGAAAGAGCATCGTGGGCAATCCCACTTTTTTCTTCAAGCAAGCCGATGAGAAGATGCTCGCTGCCGATATAGTTGTGACCCATATTGCCCGCCGTTTCAATTGCGGTGTTTAAAGCCACATTGGCTTTTTCTGTAAAACCGGTGAATTTATACATAATATTATCCTCCTTTAAGCGCTTCGCGCACTGCGGTGGCTCTTATTGCGTCCCGCTCGGGTGCGGTAAGGCTTTTGCCTTCGCGGGCATTGATTGTGGCCGCCTGCATATTCACAATCAATTCGTTCAATTGTTCCAGGCTAAAATCTAAAACATCATTGGCGGCACCTAAGCGAACCAAGGATATTAACTCCATAAACTCGTCGCCCCTCAACAGCCTTGCTGTTTGCAAGACCCCCAGCGCGCGCCAGATTTTATCGTTGTTTTCCGGGTTTTTAAGCATCATCTTTGCCGCTTCGCGCTCCTGATTGACCAGTTGCACCGCAATTTGCTGCAAGTTGTGCAGGGCGGATGTTTCCGTAATACCCAAGGTAATTTGATTGCTCAACTGGTAAAGGTCCCCGTTGGGACTGGAACCCTCGCCGTAAGCGCCCCGTATGGTCATCCCAAGTTTTGAGACAGTGGAGGCCAGACGGTTGATGTGCCCAATGCGCGTAAGGGCCGGTAGGTGCAACATAACGGACGCCCGCATTGCGGTACCTAAATTCGTCGGGCATTGGGTAAGGTAGCCAACCCGCTCGTCAAACGCATACGCTAACTTTTTGTCGAGCATGGTATCGATTCTGTCGGCGATGGCATACGCCTCTTGCAAGGCTAAACCCGCTTTCATGACTTGCAAGCGGATGTGATCCTCTTCACACAGCATGATGCTTATCGACTCATCTTGTGTGAGCATCAAGGCGCGCCCGTCAACGGAACTTGCAAATTCCGGGCTTATCAGGTGCCTTTCTGCAAGGGAAACAGCCTGTGACCGGGTCAGCGTTTTCATTTCAAGGTAGGCGAAGCCATCGGTATTGTCGTGCATGAGCGCATCTCTAACCGTCTCATTCACCGTCTGCCTGCCTTTCGCATCCAAACGCGCGGGAAAGAGAAAATCTTTCAAATTTCTCGCAAGGCGTATGCGCGTACTGAGTACAACATCGCCTTGGTCGCCTTTTTCAATATACCATTTATTATTCATCGTTACCCCTCCATTGCCTTAATTTCGTCCCTGAGCTTTGCAGCCTGCTCAAAGTTTTGCTCATCAACAGCAGTTTTGAGCTCTTCACGCAGTTTTCCCAAATGACTTGTCTTTTTGGTCTCTTCCCCTGCGGATTCGGAAATTTTGCCGTTGTGCTCAATTCTGCCGTGTATTCGTTGCAGGGAAGGTAACAATTTGTCATAAAAGGTAGTATAGCACTGGGCACAACCAAGCTTGCCGTCACGGATAATATCCTCAAACGTGCAACCGCATTTTTGGCAGCACACTTTCTCGGCCTGCGTATGTTCCGACAGTCCGTTTTCCGAAAAACCGCCGAAAAGTTCGCCCAAATTCAGACCAAAGCCAGAGAAAAAATCTCCGTAGCCCAAATTTGCCGCACAATCCGCACACAGATGTGTTTGGGCGGTATCGCCGTTCACAACGCGTTTGATGTGGGTTGTTGCTTCGCTTCTTTCACAATTTTGGCATAACATAATAATTCCTCCCTATAATGATGTTTATATTTTAATGAGTGGTAGCGCCGGGCAGCTTATATTGCCGCCAAAAGCATATTTTTAAAAAGTAAGGCACGGGTTTTGTCGCGCCCTTCTTGCGGGTGTAACTTTAAAGAGTTGTCGGATGTTGCGGTAAGCATGAGCCTTGCTGTCACCGCGTCCAACACATCTTGATGGCCAAGGTTTAATATGTGGGCTCGGCAGGTTTTTTCGTCAAGTGATGTGCCAATGGTGTTGATAACATGCATCAGCACCGTGTCTGAATCCCCTTGAACGCGGCTTATGCGTATGTAACCCCCGCCGCCCCTGCGACTTTCCACAATATAGCCCTGCTCGGGCGTAAATCGTGAGTCAATCACATAGTTTATTTGGCTTGGCACACAGCCCAAACTCTGCGCAAGCTCGTTACGCTGAATTTCCGTATACCCATCGCGCTCAAGCATGCCCATGATAATCCTTGCAATGTTGCTGCTAATGTTCATGGTAATCAATCCTTTTAGTCTTTGACCATCTTTGACCTTTGATACAATTATAGAGTATTGCCCCTTATCCGTCAAAAGCCAAAAAAGGGCAAAACCGGCTTAATTAAGCCGGTTTTTGTATTTATCTCCCGTTTCCCGGCAATTGCTCGAACTTGTTTGCATTATTGCGGTTGGGCTTATTTATAAAGCATAAGTATTAAAACTCAGTGATTTGGAGGGATTAATCTTGCATCTTTGTCAAAATATCTTCGGCATCCTTTGCCGTTAACCCACCGGGGGATGATAAGAAGTTTTTGGGTGCTTCCCCTGCCCAACGTTTGGCAAATTCGGCTGCTTGTTCCTGCGTTATATGAATATCCGCAAAGCCGGTTAAAGCCCTGATTGTTTTACTCAGTGTGTCCCTATCCGTCTCAAGCAATGCCAAAAGTTCCGTCAATTGTTCCGGTTCATAAAGCTTTGCTCTGTCTAAAAAAGATGGCAAGAACAGCGCGCAAGCTTTGCCGTGGGGGACATCGTATTCTTCGGTCAGCAAATAACCCAGCGGATGAGGGAAGGCGGTACCGGTGTTATTAATCACAAGCCCCGCATAAAGGGAGCCGTAATACAGCTCGTCACGCATTGCGGGGGTGGGCAGTTCGCCGGTTTCGTGTAACACTTTGAGTGCCCTCCAAAGCATCGGTATACCCTTTTGAGCAAAACATTTTAACACACCGGTGCATGGGGGTGTAAACCAGGCCTCCACACCGTGGCTGAATGCGTCAAGCGCTGTGGAAACGGTTACATCGTACGGTACAGAATAGGTGTATTTTGGGTCTGCAAAAGCGAGTTTCGCATAGCAGTCCGGTCCTAAAATGCTCTTTTTACGCCCGCTTTCGTCATCCGTAAGCACCGCAACGCTTGTTACTTCACTCCCAGTCCCCGCAGTTGTACCAATAAGAATAACCGGCATAGGGGGATTGTCATATTCCCGTTTGTAAATATCAATCGGCTCCAAATTTGCGTTGGTAGCATAAATAGCCACTGCTTTTGATGCGTCAAGGGGCGAGCCGCCACCGATGCCGATAATAAAATCTGCGCCAAAATCACGCGCCTGCTCTCCTGCGGCGTGGCAGGCGGAAATCAAGGGGTTTTGCCCAACACCGTCAAAAACCCGGTAGCCGATTCTTTCGTTCCTCAGCACGGTCTGTACATCATCAAGCGCACCGCTCAAACGCGCGGAGGAACCGCCTGTTACCATCAAACACCGTTTGCCAAAACTTTTGAGCAGTTCCGAATTGTTCAGTACCGCATTTGGGCCGCTCACCGTTTTAACGGGCATGTAAAAATCAAATTCCAATTCTTTTCCACCTTTTCTCTTTTTTAGTCGTATACCATTTTGCATTGTTGCTAAAATCAACGGCCATTGTATGTCGCTTTTTTCAATTGATTATACCATATTAAAAGCATTTTTGCTCCGATTTTTTTGGTTTTTTGCTTAGTGTAAAATTATCGTAGGCAAAAATAAAGAGGAATAGCAAAAAAGCTACC
>CAZMSM010000059.1:0-10849 GCA_964568955.1 uncultured Eubacteriales bacterium
TGCCGTTTCATACAAACGAATGATGGTGCCATCCCCGTCTTCCGACTGCTTAATGGCTTCGGCAACACAATTGTCTGCGGATATTTTAATGCCTTCAAAGCCTGTTGGAAGCGGACCGTCGTGATGGGTTTCACGCACAAGGTCAAGGGGTTGGTTGAGCAGTGCCGCTCTTTTTACAAGCGGTGCGAAATCGGCGGTGTCGTGCGGCAAAAGCACATAGTTAAAGAACTGCTCGCCTTGGTCTTGGAACTGCATGCGGTCGTCGCGCAAGCCGAAGTGGTCGGCAAAACCACAGCCCCGCGCCACGGTCATGCGCATGTCGTTATCTTTAACATCAAAGCTATATTTACCGTCATTAATCAAGGCCATGCCCGCTCCGCTGTCGTCGGACACATCAATCCAGCGGTGCGCATGCTCTTCTTCCCCATTGGCGGGTTTTGAGATAAAGCCGTAGGGCATGGAATAGGTAACCTTCGCATTGCTCGCGGTAACCGGGAAGGAAAGTTTAAGGATTTTAAGCTGTTCGCCGAAATTTAGGAAGCCGCGCACTTCCAGCTCTTTACTGTCGGCATAAAGGGTAAAGTCCTGCGTCAGCGTGGATTTATTATAATAGCTGATGACTCTGACAGCCGCACGAAGCGGGCCGTTTTCAATAACTTGCAGGGTTGCGTCTGTAAAGGCGCCCAATTCCTCACGGAACTCGTAAACAGCATGCGACCAGGTGTCCGTTTGGTCATCCCTTATAAGAATCGGCTTAGCAAAGGGCGCCCGGGCCAGTTCTTTTTTCGCGGTCTTGTCATAATAGCTATTTATCCAGCCTGTATGTTTATCAAATTCAATTTTAACCAAATCATTCTCAAGTGTGCTCTCATCCGCTTTGACTTTAGCGACCTCGGGATTGAGCGGTTCACTCTTCCTGTAGACATAATGCGTAGCCCAACCGAGCGCCGGAACCTCGGCCATAATCATGGTCTCATATAATTCATCGCCATTGGTTTTTTCCGCACGCACTATTTGGAAGGGTACCGGTCTCCCTTTGTCGTCACAGACACTTTGGGAAACAAAAGGAATATATGCGGGCGCTTTGACGGGGAAGGAGTGCGGATTGAACACGACGGAAGGCTCACCCTCGCCACTGTCCGCGAACAAAGCAGCGCCGTTTTCTTTACCGGGCATGTTAAACAAGTTCTTCGTGTTGACACGCCAGGAGAGCCGCTGCATCCCAAAGTTGCCCGCCTCCCACGCGGTGTCACAGGCATAGCCGTAGGAGTTATACGCTTCTTCAAAGGCGCTGCGGATAGAGCAACCGGCAAGAATATCGTGGAAGTGGTTGAACATCACTTTTTCCCACGCATGGGCCAACTCTTTCGTATGGAACCTTGAACCGGTGAGTTTGTTGGAAAGCCAGTCATATTTTTCTGCCATAAGGAGCAAATTTTCCGATTTGCGGTTTTCCTGCTTTACTGTACTGCTGGCAGCATAGCAACCGCTGGCGTGGTGCTGCAAATCGCCTTGTAGGGTCGGGATTGCCGCGGTTTCCACCATTTTGCGGACATGTTCAAAGTAGTCCAAAGGCCCTGCAAAACAGATTGTGTCTTTATTTTCTCCAACCACTTTTTCAAGTGCAGTGAGGTGGCGTACCGTCGGGCCACCGCCGTGGTTGCCCACGCCGTAAAAACCCATAAGCGGGATATCAAGCTGTTCAGCCAACTCGCGCATTTTAAGCACAATTTCGTCATGTGAAGAAGAAGGGCCTGTCCCGTACCCTGTGGTAAGCCTAAATGTCAGTGCGGTGCTACCGTCAGGCGACTGCCAGTTAAAAAGCCCCGTGGGTAAGTTTGGGTTTTCTATCTTATCCGGGCGCATAAAGACATAGGCATCCATACCACCGTGTTTTAACAGCTGCGGGAGCATACCATTGTGGCCGAATGAATCCACATTGTAGCCAAACTTGCAGATTTTACCAAACTTTTCTTTATAATACCGTTGTGAGTAGAGCATGTGCCTTGCAAAGGCTTCGCCTGAAGGGATGTTACAGTCCGGCTGTACCCACATACCGCCTGCTATAGCCCAGCGTCCTTGGGCAACGCGTTGTTTGATTTCTTCAAACATCTCCGGCTCGCTTTCCTCAATCCACTTGTAGTAGGATGCAGAGGAACAGGTGAACACATAATCGGGAAATTCGTTCATTCTGTCAAGCGCCGAGCGAAAGGTGGACTTAATTTCAGCAAAACCTTCGGTTTTACGCCAGAGCCAAACCGGGTCAAGATGAGCATTGCCTATCAAAAAGACTTTGTTTTTCATATTCAAGATAACCCTTTCGTAGTTTTATTTTTTTAAAAAACTATTGGCTCAGCCGTTTTTTTGTTGAGCGCGGATTTTGACGACATCGTGGTAATTGATATATTTGATGCCCTTGCTTTCCAGATGTTGCCTTGTTTTTGGGTCTGCAAACAACTTATGTTCCCACACGCGTGTGCGCCAAAGGGCTGTTATGCCTTTAATCTCGTCACTTTCAAAGGATGGGTGAATAAAGGTTTCGGAAATACCCTCCGGGATACTCGAAAGACGGTCATAAATATGTTCACGATATTTGTCATAGTCCGCCATGGTTTCCTCGCTCCAATTTGGGAAAAGCAGGTTGTCAATCAAAGGCACATTGTTGTCATCCGCACACTGCGCATAACCGTCAATGAGCATCTGAGCCATGTCTACCGGGATATCGTCCGGAAAATCCTCCGGCACGTCTTCCGGACGGAATCTTCTGAACATGCGAAAGGCGTAACCAAGGTCGCCACAGACCTCAAAAGTTTTTGGCATCACCTCATAGTTGCCGTTGAGCCCGTAAAGAGAACCCATGTGATTATCCAGATGGGACGGTTTTAGCCCCAACTTTACAGCTCTTTCTACCTGGGCGCGAATTTCGTGTTCAACCTCGTCAATATCACAGTGCTCCTCAAACTCGTCGTTTTCGGGGTAGAAAAATCCGTATTCATCGCAAAGGGAATCGTTTTTGCACCGGCCGACGGGGCCCCATTTGTATTGTCCCCACTCGCTGGTAAAAGTCAAGTGAACACCGACAGCGTGTTGCGGGTTCTTCGCTGCCCATTTGCAAGCTTCGGTCGCCCACCCGCAGGGCACCATAATCGTGGAGGATGAAATTCCGCCTTTTTCAAACAAATCAAAGGTAGCAAGGTTTGCCGAACGGCACATGCCAAAATCGTCCGCATTGATGATTAAATATTTTTCGCCCATACTTTTATTCCCCTTTATTTAAAGTTGATATATTACATAATCCCGTAATCTTTTGCCCATTCAAACCAAACGTCAAGTGCCTTAAGGCGTTGTGGGTTGAGGTTGTGATTGCCTCTTGTGTACCAGTTCATCGGCACACCTTGCAGATTGATAAGGTACTTCGCCGTGGCACAAAAACCGCCATTAAGTGCATCATCCAAAAGACAGATGTGCTGATGCGTAATTTTTGCTTGTTCTACTTTACCGCTTGAGAATTCATCCCACATTTTAACAAACAGATGTGTACCACAGGTGGTCGAAGTCGCACAAACGCCCCTTGCACCGGCTACATACGACTCAAACAAGTATGGAATATTGGCTTGCAGTACGGAGGATTCGCCTTGAACCGCAATTTTTTCTTTTATGGCGGGCATGGTGCAAGTCGTGTCCTTTATCGCGACAAAGCGCCCGGTTTCAACAAGCTTGCCATACGTTTGGGCTTCCATCTTATGGGGTGAACACCCGGGGTATTCATACAGCATAATAGGCAGCTGCGTAAAGGTCGAGAGTTCGGAAAGATAGGAGAACATGCGATTTTGGTCATCACCATAGCCTTTGCTTACAAAAACCAAACCCGACACACCCGTGGCTTGCATACGCTTAACTTCTTCTACCTGGGCAAGCCAAGAAGGTTCTAAGTTGGCCGTGGCCACAACGGGAACATCCCCGGCTTTGCTTGCAGCGAGTGTCGCTATTTTAATACGCTCTTCAATATTGAGGCTGGCCATTTCCGCCGAACCGCAAACTGCAAAAAGGTGTTGCGGTTTTTTTGACGCCTGCCATTGAACATAATTTTCCAAAGCGGCAAAGTCAACGGTCCTGTCTTCATTAAATGGGGTTAACAACAAAGACCAAACCCCGCTAAATTGTTTCATGTCGTTTTTCTTGTACATTGTTTTCATCCTTTCAGTTACACTTATTTATTTTTCGTATTATTAGTTTATTTATCGTCGGTTTCTTTAATTAAATTGTTATAGCGGGCAAACCAATACGGCAAGAGGTAAAATGTCCCATCCTCCGACGAAGTCCCGTTACCGGAGTCTGCCCTGAAAAAGTTGCTGTCGTCGCGGCCTACGCGGCGTTCATCTGCCGGCAGAGGTGCCAAAAGTTGCGGCTCTTCGCCCCAAAACTCCTGCTCGGTATCATAAACCAGTTTTTTGCGGGTACTGTTTGTAATTTTGTAACCGATGAGGCTCAGGGGTGTTTCGCGCAGAGTTTGAACAGCCGCATCAATATCGCAGTTCCTACCGGTAAAGGCACCGTAGATGAAGTTCCAAAGCGGGGTGCGCTCGATACGCTCATACTGCCAGTGGTGCTCCATACCCATGAGGATAAGCGCACGCATCGTCTCGTCCTGCTCCAAACGAAGCAGTGTGATAGAACTTAAGAAGCCTAAATTGTCATCAATATGGCAGGCATGCGCATCCTTCATCTTGTGTTGCACAATGTTCAAGGCATAATGGTGTTCTTTAATCAGCCTTTTGTATTCCTTGTCGTAAACGTCGCCACCCGACATGTGGTGGGCCGTTTTTAGGAAGGAAAGAATTTCAAGCGAGTTGACACCTTTTTCCCAAATCCATTTGTCGTCGTGATTCAGTTTTTCAGGTGCCCAGCAGGCCCAGGTTGTTGGCAGGCCGTCTTTGTCGACAAGACGATAGTTATTTTTAATCATATGGTCAACCATACCGCAAACAGCTGCCTGGATTTCCTTTTTCTCGGCATCGTTTGCACACATGTCATAGTAAAGCGAAAACGCCAAGAAGTGACCAACCATCTCGTCACTGGATGTTTCGCACTTCCACTCACAGCTTTTGTCGGAGGTCAGGTGCCATTCTTTATTGCCGTTGCCAAAACCTGCTTCGCCGGGGCGACGGATAGCTCGCGCGGTAAAACCCGGGATTTCGGTCACTTGTGTGAGCCAAAGCAAGGCGTTCATGGCCTTGCGGGCGTTTTCCAAGGCCTTTTTATCGCCGGTGACCGCAAAGCGGTAGGCTTCCGACGCGACAAAGTAGCCTGTCCATAGCCCGTCGTTGTCGGAAATATGCACACTGCCGGTTGTCAGGTCTTCATCAATAATGCCCGAACGCCCGCAAACAAATTCACCACGGCGATGATGCTTTTCGGTTATTTTCAGATAATGGTCGGCTTTGGCCTTCAACGTGGTCATTTCGGTCGTTATCCGGCTCAAACCCTTATTGGTTGCCGCCCAAAGGGTGTTGCCGTCATCGGTTACGGCTAGGGCGTTTACATCCGTTGCCGGCACCCAACGCTCGGCGCCGAGGTACTTGAGTGCACCTTTTTCCAAAACAATTACGCCATTGTCGGAGGCAAAGTATTTGCAACCTTGCTTGTCCGTTTCAATGGCGTAAATTTTTTCCGCAGGTAAATTGTCTATTTCATTCGGGCCTATCCAATAATTGGCGTTGTCGTAGATGTATACGCCTTCATCCGTACCCACCCAAAGGTGCCCCCACGAGTCAAACTTGATGGCATTGAGCTGAGTGTCCGGCATATTCGTCATATGCGGGTGCATCCCTTTCCATTGGGGGCGCTTGCCTTCGAGCCCGCTTAGCATTTTATCCGTCGACACATAAAACATATCGTCCGATATAGCCAGTTTGCGCACGTCACCCTCGGTATCCTTGTGCGGCTGCCACGCTTTACCATCATAACGGTAAAGCATACCGTTCGTGAGCATATAGAACCTGTCGCCGTGCTGCGCTATATCCATAACATCGTTGTTTTCGCCAAAGTCTTGATGCAAGCTCATTTTGCTTGCAGAGTAGGTATAAAGTTTTGCCCCACAGCCCACCCACAGGCGACCCGTGTCGTCGCAAAAAAGCATGGTCACTGCGGAAGATGCGCCTTTGCCGGGGAATGCCACAGGCACAAACTTTTTACCATCGAACCAAGCCAGGCCTTTTGCCGTACCGGCCCAAAGACAACCGCTCTTGTCAAACAAAACACGGGACACCAAATTGGAAGGGAGCCCGTTTTGCTCGGTAAAAAAAGTGCGAGACCTTTGCTTGAAACTGCCGGAACCGTAAAAACTACCATTTTTATCCATTGGAACCTCCTGCCGCCGAATTAACCTTAAATGAAGGCCGTGCGGCCGAATACATCCCAATAAGTATATCCAACGATGCTTGTAATTGCAAGTATTATTGCCTGTAAAACAGTTGCATTTTAAATTCGTTCAGTGTAAGATGTTTTTAATGATTTTTTGAAGGAGTTTTGTAATGGATAACTTAGCACAAGGCATTGCCCCCTTGAAAATGCTTGAAAACAGAGTGTGGCGCATCTACCTTGGTGGACTGTTGCTTGACGAGTTGCGCGGTCAAAAAGGCAGCGACGGCTACTTCCCCGAAGATTGGCTTGCCTCCGTCGTGCAGGCAAATAACCCTGTGCGCAAAGGTCAGCCGGAGCGCGAAGGGCTCAGCAAAGTTTTAACAGCAAACGGCAAAGAGGCCTATCTCAAAGATTTAATCGACGCAGACCCAAAAGGTTTCCTCGGTGCGGAACATATTGAAAACTTCGGCATCAATTTTGGTGTGTTGACGAAGTTTTTGGACTCCGCCGAGCGGCTGCCTATCCAAGTCCATCCGGACAAAAAAGCGGCACGGGAACTTTTCAACTCCGATTACGGCAAAACCGAAGCTTGGTACATCCTTGGCGGGCGTGAAATAAACGGTGAAGAGCCGCATATCTTTTTAGGTTTTAAAGAAGATGTTGACAAGGAAAAACTACGGGCGCTGTTTGACAAACAAGATATACAAGGCATGGCAGCACTCATGCACAAAGTACCCGTTAAGGCGGGCGATGTGTACATCATTACAGGTGGCACGCCCCACGCCATTGGCCCCGGCTGTTTTCTTTTGGAAATACAGGAACCGACCGATTACACCATCAGCCTTGAAAAATGTAATATGCTCGGTGAAAAACTGCCGGACTTCCTGTGCCACCAGGGCATTGGTTTTGACAAGATGTTCGACTGCTTCCATTATACAAAGCACACCTTTGATGGCTTGCTTGAAGCATTCAAGCTAAAGCCGGAACTGTCAAAAAGCGGTGCCGATTACAGTTACACACAAATCATTTCGTACCAAGATACCCCCTGCTTTGCTTTAAACAAGTTGACCGTTGAGGGCTGCTTTACACGCAAATGCATTGGCAAGCCCTCGGCACTGGCTGTTGTGGAGGGTGCCGGCAAGATAGCCGGTATTGCAGTCAAGAGCGGTGACTGCCTGTTTGTCCCTGCAATGGCGGATACGTTTGAAATTGAAAGTGACGGCACCGGTAGGCTGACTTTGCTTGAGTGCCTGCCGCCGTGCTGTAAATAACGACACCGTACAAGTTAAGTGCTTAAAATCCCGTAGGATGGTATTGATAGACCACCCTGCGGGATTTTTTTGTTCACATCAATATTATACTGTTTTCATAGATTAAATTCACAGGGTATGATATAATCGCTAAGTGCAATGCGATGCAGTGCAATGCAACATCTCACTATTAATAAATATACAACAAAAAGGAGGTTCATAATGGTAGATGTAATCAATATTACAAAGACGTTCGGCGACTTCACCGCTTTGAGCGGGCTTTCGTTCCGAGTGGAAAAAGCCTCGATGTACGGCCTTGTCGGCTATAACGGGGCCGGCAAAACCACGCTGCTTAAAACCATTGCCGGTGTTTACAAACCCGAGGCGGGCGAAGTTAAGATTTTGGGTGAAAACATCTTTGACAATGCCAAAATGAAGCAAAAGCTTTTTTATGTGCCGGACGACTTGTACTTTCAGCCTTATGCCAGCATGAAAAGAATGGCAAGGTTCTATAAAGGGTATTATCCAAAGTTCAGTGATGCAACTTTTAACAGGCTCACAGACTTGTTTGGGCTTGATAAAACCAAGCGGATCAACAGCTTTTCAAAAGGGATGCAAAGGCAGGCCGAAATGGTGCTGGGCATGGCTACACTCCCTGAGGTGCTATTGCTTGACGAGAGCTTTGACGGGTTGGACCCGGCAAAACGAAATATGGCAAAAAAGCTCTTGACTGAATATGTGAAGGAAAAAGAGTGTGCCGTTATCATTTCATCCCACAACTTACACGAGCTTGGTGATATTTGTGACCATATCGGGCTGATTAACGGGCAAAAAATAGTGCTTGACCGTGCCGTTGATGAAATTAGCGGCAGCCGCAGCAAGTTCCGTGTTGTTTTTGACCGTGATGTTGAAAAAACAGACTTTGACGGCATTGAATTAAAAAAATTCGACAAAGACGGCAGAATCATCACCTTAACCGCGCAGGGTGAAAGTGCCGCGCTTGAAGAAAAGCTACAATCCATGAGCCCGGTATTGCTTGAAAAATTCCCGCTTTCGCTGGAAGAAATATTTTTGGAAGAAATGGAGGGTACAGGTTATGACCTCACAAAAATCTTCGATTAGTACCTTTAGTTTCACTTTTTGGTCTGCCCTTAAAGGTACCTTTGTTTTACCACTTATCAATATGATTGTTATCACGCTTGCGGTCCCCGTTTCCTGTTTTTTTGCAATCAAGAGTTATTCCAATGGCAATAATTATGACTTCATGTCCGGTTTAAAGATTGAAGAAGGCAGGAAAATAACCGATTACTACAAATTCTACATTTTTGACGAGTTTCAGGCAATCTCGTCTAATGTACTTATTCACCTTTCGGTTATCGTCTTGTCAATCCTGCTGGGTGTCATGCTGTTTCGTTTTATCGCAAGCAAAAAGACGGTTAATGTTTATTACAGCTTGGGGATCACACGCAAGAACTTGTTCGTTTCCAAATATCTGGCAGGGCTTCTCATGCTGGGGGTTTCCATCATCATCCCTTTTGCCGCCTGCCTACTGATTAATATATCCAAATTCGGCTCATCGCCGGAACTGTGGTCGGCGATTCTCTATCATATCCTCGGTTATTGTGCGCTGGCTTTTACCGCCTTCAGCTTGACGGCGGCAGTGTTCAGCGGTGTCGGCACCATTATCGAAGGCATCACCTTTTCCGGCATCCTCATGCTCGGGCCAACTGTGGCAATTTACGGTTTGCAGTTCTTAATGAGCAAACTCGTTTTGGGGTCCCCTTATGGGCATTTTTATGATTCCCCGTTTCAATATCAATCGAACAACGCCTTGGCAACAAAGCTCTCCGGCTTCAACCCCATTTTATTTTTATTCAATAATGTAACCAAAATCGGTGCCCTCGCGCGCGAAAACCCGACAGATAAATTTGTATGGACACCACCGGCCTACACCGATGTTATCCTTTGGTTTGCGATTGCAGCCGGACTGTTTTTGCTGGGTATCACCGTTTTTCAAAAACGCAAGGCGGAGATATGCGGCTTTCTCGGTGTCAACAAGTGGCTTAATTTCACGGTTACTTTCCTCATCGGCTTTTTCCCGCTCAGTATTGCGATGTCTTCCCCCTTGCCCATCGTCACCGCCACGCTTATCGGCCTTGCAATTTTTACCGTTTTATACAGTATTGTTGATTTTGCACTTATACGTAACATAAAAGAATGGGCCAAGGGCTTATATAAACTCCCGATTCATCTGGGTATCTCCCTACTCATTATTATCGTTTTCGCCACGGGGCTCTTCGGTTTTTCCACACGGATACCGAAAATTGAGGATATTAAAAGTGTGGAAATGGCATCCGTAACGTATTCCGGGGTTATCAACCCTTCCCCAACCACTTACTATGGCTACGGCGATGAGGACTTTTTGTTTTCCGTCTGGCAAAGCGAGCTTATTGACGACTTCCGTACTGCCGGTGATCTAAAAACGATTACCGAGCTCCACAAAATTTTGATTGATGCCGGCCGGCTTACACCCATACAAGGGAACGTGGACATCCCCGTTACACAGCTGATTAAAAGACCCGATATTCGAATAAGTTATCAGCTCAAAAACGGCAAAACACTCAACCGTTACTATGATGCCGTGAGCGTCGCGAACTTAATGGCTTTCCTTGCTCTGGATAAAACAGATAGGTACAACGAAATCATAACGCAAAACCTCACACAAGCGATAACGGATAAAGACAGTACAAACGTTGTGTCTAACAAAATGGTTTTCCAGGAGGATACTTCTTCAATTGAAATCATCCCGAACACCCTAAATGTGGCGAACCAAATTGAACTCCGCCCGGAAAGCCGCAAGTTGCTCCTGGCGGCCATCACCAAAGATTTAATTGGTCAAACAGTGGAGGAACGATTCTTCCCCAAAACCCCCTCTATAGGCGTTATCCGCTTTAGTACCGACAAAGATAGCGGTAAAGATGAATTTGAAGAATATGGCATCAGAAGTCAGGAAGCGGTGGAAATGCTTGGCCTTGTAGGCAATGCAAGTGCAAGTATCGTCATTACGACAGACATGGAAAACACCCTCGCTTTTCTGAAAGACAACAACTTGATGAATCTTTTCGAAAAACCACAAAATATCGATTTTGTCGGCGCACGAGTTGTGCCTGCTGTTTTGCCGGACAATGGTCCTTACTACTACTATGGCAGCTCGGCTCCCCTGCATTTTATGGGTG
>CAZMSM010000059.1:10859-12808 GCA_964568955.1 uncultured Eubacteriales bacterium
GTAAAATGGCTTTCGATTACGGCGGCTTTGGCGGCACTTACCAAGTGACCGACAAAGTACTTGTTGACGAAATTGCGGCGAATGCCCACATCGCTTATTTTAACAGTGTCCCCGGTTACTTTATCCGCCTTGAGATGAAGGACAAAGAAGGTTACACTACAATGTATGTTCCGGCAGAAAAAATGCCAAAAAGTGTTGCTGACGCCGTCGCCCGGCACGAGATTGTGCCACCGGACTTCCAAGATGGCATGTACTAAATATAATAAAAAAAATAACGCGGCGGTCTCTTTTTACAGAGGCCGCCGCGTTTTTGATTTGTTTTTATAGTTGTTTTTTTATCGCTGCGTTTATCTGTTCCCGTTTTGTAACGGTCTGCTGTCCTCCGTGTCCTCGAATCCCGGGTTAGACAAGACATTTAGCCCTGCACCCGCTTTGATTCTTGTTGAAATCATTCTTTGCAATCATCGGTGACATTATAGCCAAAGTAAAACCCACTTTCTGCATCATATATACCGGTTACGGTTGCGTTCATAAATATTCCACGCTTAGTCTCAAAGCCATTTGGGTATTTAATCTGAAGAACCCAAACCAGCCTATTGGAATCGAGCGCCGTAAGAGATGCATCGTCAAACTTTTCACAGTACTCCCTATAAGTCATAACACTCTTAACGGTGACTTCTGCCCCTACCGATTTCAAATAATCACGGTCAATTGATTTCTCTATGTCATAGTATGCATCAAGTTCTTCATTGTTTCCAAAAATCGGCTCTGGATTATCGTTTAACAAATCACTTTTATCTCCTTGTGCTATATAGATGTCATCAGATGCATCAATAGGTGGTATTTCCTCATGTTCTTTCGCTTCTTGTATACTCTTAACCATTGCAGGATCGGTTTGTATAATTGCCTCAGGTGCATTTTCTCGAGAAACAGCATATACTGTCAAGCCTGTACCAACTACGCAAAGCATGACCACCAATACGCAAATCAGTATTTTTCGTTTCATAATTATCACCTTTCATTTCAACCTTGTGCGTATCAATATAATTATTTTGATGTATAAATTGAGTTGCCTGTAGTACTATTTGTGAATGAAGCAGACGCGTTTTGTTGGATAAAACTGGTTGAACTTCGTATCCAATTGTTCCAGCTCCAATTTGATATGCGTTGTAAACTATGTTCATTCCACTGCGCTGATGTAGCTGTACTCTCATTGGACTCAAGACCAACCTGAGGTTCATGGCAATATTGGTTATAAGTATAATATGAGCGGCGAAGTTGATAGTCAACATAAACGCCCCATGTGTATCTACCACTCGAGTTTGGACCAGCAGTTCGACTTATCTGATAAGTATGATAGACACCAACGGCGGACGATGGTCCAGTGATTTTGTATTCGCTATAGGATGTCATTGTCCCGCTGGAGTTTACAATACCTTGCGCTGTATAGCTTCCACGCCAATATGAATATGTCGTGGCACTCGGTTCTTTCATTGAACCATCCATTGTTCCGCATTCAATCCAACTGTTGTTATTAAATGTCACCCAAGTTGTATGAAGAATAAATCTTGTATTGTTTGTCGATGACCATTTTGAATCCATCGCCTTTATTTGCAGTCTGAAAAAGTTACCATCTAAACCTGCGCCTGAATTAATCGCGACACCATATGCTCTTTGAAAATACGCAGATGCATCGAATACACAGCCAAAAATCATTGATAAAACCAGTAATAGAGAAATAATTTTAAAACTCACTTTTTCCACATTGTAATACATAATATACCCCCCCCATTCTATTATATTTGTGATGCGCCGTTAGTTCCACATCGGAATCCCCTCCATTTTTTAACATCAAAAATATGCCTTCAATACTAATACTTTTCTTTGTAAGAAAAAGTCACATTTTTTTAGCGGCAAAGTGCATTTATACACCTTGCCGCTATCTCATC
>CAZMSM010000060.1:0-12735 GCA_964568955.1 uncultured Eubacteriales bacterium
AAGGCAATCCGGCGGGTTTAAATATCAGCCATACAAGAATATATCCACTGATAGCCGCAGAAAGAGTAAACGGAACACTGATCCTCATAAATGTACTCGCTTTTACCTCGTAGCCCTCCTTGCGCAAAATACCGATACCGGCAATGTTGGCAGAGGCGCCGATGGGTGTAATATTGCCGCCAAGTGTTGCCCCCACAATAAGGCCGAAATACAGAACGTGGGGCTGAATACCCATTGACTGAGCAATCATGGTTACAACAGGCAACATGGTCATTACGTACGGAATATTGTCTATGACGGCTGAGAGTGCGACGGACGCCCAAACAAAAATCGAAAAGATGACGAACACATTGCCGCCACTCAAATTTTGAAGAACCCTACTGATTTCTTTAATTATTCCGACTTCCTCAATACCACCGATAATAATGAAAAGCCCAAACAGCAAAAGCAATGTAAAGATGTCAAGCTCTAAGATGGCAGGCCTGATACTCATTTTTTTCGCAACGTTTCTTAAAAGACCGATTAAAAAAAGAGCCACGCAAATGAGCCCATTAATCGGGACGCTTTGTCTGAAATTGTCCGACAGTGGCAAAAACGAAGCAAGGATTAAAAGCAAGACCGTACCGAGTAGAAGAAAGGAAGGCAAGTAGTCGGTAACAACCGTTTTTTCTTCTATATGAATGGGTTGTTTGTCTTTTCTGAATAAAAATAAGAGGACAAGAGCGGAAATCACAGCCGCTACCTGGCATATCCAAAAAAGCCCGAATTTGTTTTGAAAGAAGAAAAAATCGTTGAAGTTCATGTCGGCTTCCGCCCCAAGGAGGATAGCGGTCGTATCACCGACAAGCGTCGCCGCCCCTTGAAGATTTGAGGAAATGGAGATGGCGATAATCATATTGACCGGAGATATTTTTAGTTTTTTTGCCACCGTGACGGCAACGGGGGCGACCATAAGAACTGTAGCAACATTATCCACAAAAGCGGAGATGAGACCTGCGAACAGCGAAAGTGCCACAACCGCCCACTTAACATTTGGCATACGGTCAATAATCTTGTCGGCAAGCAGTGCCGGCATTTTGGATTCAATAAACAAGGCCACAGTACCCATGGTACCCAGTATCATCATCAATACATTCCAGTTAGGCATCCATTCTGCAGTAAATATTTTGCCCACAGACATCATACCTGTTGCAATAAATATCATTGCAACGCCCAAAGCAATATATGTCCTATGTTTTGGAAACAAGAGTAAACATGCATACGTAATCAGAAACAGGACAAGAGCGAGAATCATCATCGTAAAACTCCTTGAAAACGAATTTGTGTTAACACATAAGCGCTATTATACAACACAGCCGTAAAGCTCAAATGCACAAATCGAAATAAAAAATTAACTTTTTTGACTTTTTTGACCTATGTTGTCCATTGATATAGGTGCTTTTCGTCTCGCTTTAATTTACCAATATACAAAATCGAAATCAACCGGCAAATACGATTCATATCGAACCTGCCGGTTGATTGAGTTGTAAGCTTAAAGTTACAATAACCTATGCCAAAGCTTGGTAAACATTGGCCCCAAGATAAAGCGAATAAACGCCAATTAACATAATACCTTCGCGCTTGCTGATTTCATGAAACTTTTTATTATAAGCAAATATGCCAAACACGCAAAGAATAACGCTAAGGGAAACAAACTGAATGAGATAAAAAGCGTTTGGAATTTGCATTCCACCCGGCGACAGCATAGCAGAAGCACCGATAACCATTAGAATATTGAGCGTATTGGCACCAAATACATTGCCAAGAGCCAGGCCACCGTTTCCTTTTCTTGACGCGGCGATAACGGTAGTCAGTTCCGGCACGCTCGTACCAAAAGCGACAAGCGTAGATGAAATAACAATCTCGGGGATATTCATGCGAAAAGCCATAATCGTAGCGGAATCAACCAGAACCGAAGCACTGCCGGTAACAACAAGGGCACCAAGCATCACTTTGACAATCAGCACAATTATATTGCCTTCCGGTTTTTCGAGCGTAACCTCCGCCGTTGTCGCAGAAGAAAGTTTGCCTGCCTTTTTGGCGTTTTTTTCCTGTTTTACCAAGATAAAAACATAAACCGGCATAAACAATACAAGAATAAGGCCCATCCACTGTGGAATCAGACCGTAACCGAGGCTAATTCTGTAGGGAATTGTCGGCAGTATCAGCAAGAGAGCTGCGCCGACAAAGATAGTTACCTTTTTTGAAGACACTTTGTCAACCGGGATTTTCCCAAAAAGTGCACCGATGCCTAAAATCAGACTTGTATTTGTGATGCACGACCCAATGGCATTGCCCAAGGCAAAACCTTCCGCTCCCTGAATGGTAGCAATGACCGAAGACGAAAACTCAGGAAGAGTTGTTCCAAGCGAAACAAGTGTTGCACCAATAATGATGTCCGAAACGCCCAGGCGTTTGGACAAGGACACCGCGTTGTCAACCATATAGTCAGCTGCTTTTGATAACACGAATAGTGAAATTAATAATGCTACAATAACGAACAGGATATTTGAATTTTCCAGCAAACCAGCCATTTTTCCTCCAATAATACTTTTGATTTTCCAATAATTTAATGCACCTTATTTTAACTCCTTGAAAACAGATTTGTGCAAACGCATGAAATCTATTATACCAACACCACATCAAAACATCAATGCGAAACTTGAAACATATCAATATAAATGTTATAAAACAGCGTTCAGCTCAGCGGGCAACTGCATTTTGTCAAAGCACTCCATCATAACCGCATCCAGACCGTTAACCCTTAGCCTTTTTTCTTTTGATTGTGCAGTAACTTCTTCTACCAAACTCTTATCAAACTGTTTTACAGGAATATTTTTTATGATGTGGTATGCAGTCTCAAGCTCCGGCAATGCAGTTTGTGCCGAACATGGGGATTGTGCATTATTCAAAACACATTCGCAAAGCCAAGTCAGTTTGTTGAAATAGCCTTCCAAATTAGAACCGATTATGCCGAACTCTTTTGCTTGCCCTAGCAGCTCACCGTGCAGTGCGTCATCACTCGAACACCATATCTTTCCGTTTTCAAAAGTGTATTCGATGGTTGGCCCTACAGTTGCTTCACATGCGTGGGAAACGGCAATAAAGACCTTGGTGTCACTCCCCTGCGCGCTGGGCACCGTGAGCCTTACAAAAGCCGTATCGAAGGTTTCAATATCAAAGGCTCTAAAGCACTGTGCTTCAATTTTTGAAGGCTCGGCGGCAAACTGCATGTTAGCACCAAGCATAAACAGCGGATTATGCAAATAATGCGCGGTAGCATTTGAAAGAACGCTGTCACCGACAAAATTCCCCTTGCTGTCCTTTAATCTACCCGCCCAGTTGTTACGCTCATAATAACTAAAGGTGCGCGGCCAGCGTACAAGTACGCGCATAGAAAGCGGCTTGCCCCATATGCCGCTTAAAATTTGTTTTTTTGCTTCAAGTATGGCGGGTGAAAAAGACCACTGAAAGCCTATTAACACTTTGAGCTCAGGATGTTTATTGGCCGCTTCAATCATTTTTTCTGCTTCATCGGGCGAAGCGCAAAGAGGTTTTTCACAAAGAACATGCAGATTATGTTCCAACGCGCAACAAAAATGTTCACAGTGTAACTGAATCGGCGTTGAGATAACAATCGCCTGAGCCGTATTCCCGTCGGCAAAAAACGCATCAATTGTGTCATAAATCGGCAGATCTTCAACGGAGTCAAAAGCGGGGCTTTTATCCGCATACGGGTCAACGATACCGACAAGCTCAATTTCGTCTTCCATCCCCATAGCGGTCATAACATACCCGGCACCGTAACCGCCAATCCCCGCGAGCAAGAGTTTTAATTTATCAGCCATTGATAGCACTCCTTATATATTCGTTGACCGCGTTTAAGTTTGTCATTGTATTTTGAAGCAGCGGCCAAGCGTGCGTTTCTATGGACATATCGACTTGCGGCATATCCTTTACAAGTTCCGCTATTTGAGCGCGCCAGTTTATTTCGCCTTCGCCAAGGGGCACCCAGCGATGCTCTTTGCCCTGCCCACGGGAATCCTTGATATGCACATGAGCAATATGCGTTTTCAACGCTTCATAGCCCGTTTTGTAGTCAAGCCCACATGCCGCATGAAAATTGCCGGGGTCCCAGTTGAGTTTAAGTCCTGTATGCGCCAAATCGTTATACAAGCGAACAATACTGTCCTGCGTGTCGTTCCAACAACCGTTTTCGTTCTCAGCTGCGATAATAATGCCTCTTTTTTTTGCAAATAAAGCCGCTTCGCCGACAGCCTCAATGATGGTTTGATAATCATCCGGCGTGTCCTCAGCACTGCGCTCAACGGCAAAAATTATAATTTTGGGGATTTCAAACTCTTCGGCAAAGTCCAACGCTTTTTCAAAATTATTGAGTTGGTCCTTAAATTGCGGTGAACGGAGTTTGCATTTAAACGTACCGGGCGAGATTGCGGTAATTTTGAATTCGTAGTCGTCAACCATATCCTCCAAAAGCTCTCTATCGTCATCGGAGATAAAGGGTACCCTTCCGCTTGCGGTAGCCCTGACTTCAATACGCTTTAACCCCAGGGCAGCTGCTGCGCCCAAAGCGAAGGGCAAGTTTGCAGCAATCTCGTCCGTTACAATACCAAGATTCATCATTTTGTGTCCTTTCATTTAATCATTTTGTTTTTTAAATTTTTAAAGCTTTTTATCAAACACAGCGCAATAGGCAGGGCCGCCCGCCCTGAGCAGCTGTGCACATTGGCCACAAGTGGTACAGAGTTCTTTCGACGAGGGTAAACGGTTTTGCAGCACGTCTGCCGGGTAATTCGGGCAAGCAAAGCTCATGCGGCCAAGGCCGACACTCGTACACTTACCCGCTAAAATTTCACCCGCGGCGGCAAATGGGATAAACTCCCTCAGGTAGGAAAACCCGGTGCCGACGACAGGTGTATCTTGAAGAGCTTGCTGAACTTCCCCGACCACATCAAACATTCTGGCAACACTGGAAAGGGGCGGCTCTTGTTTTTCAACATCATTGGGTCTATTGACAAAGGAGTTGTAATACGGAGAACCGGTGGTGATGTTAAAAATATCGATCCCATGGGTTTTTAAAAGCTTTACCAGTTTTAGTGTTTCCGATAGTTCTGGTTTCATAAAGTCTTCTTTATCACAGCCAAAACCGCCCGGTAACGCATCAAAGCCGTTGAGCCGGGTGCCAATAAGCAACTCATCCCCGACTGCGCTACGCACAGCATCAACACATTCCAGCAACAGCCTTGTCCGATTTTCAAAACTACCGCCGTATTTCCCCGGGCGTTCAAATGCCGAAAGAAGTTCACTGAGCAGGTACCGATGGCAACACTTTACATCGATACCATCGAAGCCGCTCTCTTTCGCAAGCAAGGCGGAATTCGCAAAGTGCTCGGGTAAACCTTCAAGATAACAATCGGTAACGATGGGGTAATCCGAGCTGATGCTGTGCCTTTGGTCAATCACTTCTTTATGATAGGCAATAATCGGTTGAGGTACACCGAAAGGCTTTGAAAACCTGCCGGAGTGTGTCAACTGCATAATAACGACAGGTGCATAGCCGTTGGCATCTATGGCCTCGCGTTTAATCATTTTAATTATCTTGCTAAACTCTTGCATATTATCTTTATGGACCATCAGCTGATTCGGGCTTGCCCTGCCCTGCGGCACAACACTGACTGCCTCAAACCAAATAAGCCCCGAGCCACCGCGGGCAAAGTGCCTGTACCGCTCATAAGTTGCTGCAGACGCCCTACCGTCAGCCAGTGCATCGCTCCCCTCCATCGGGTGGACACAAAAACGGTTGGGCACCTTATGCTCGCCCGCCATAAACGGTGTGGCAAGCGTATCCAATTCTTCACTGAATTTGATGCCGTACCCTTTTTCTCTACAAAATGAAACCAGGTCCGGCAGCGTGGAAAAACCAAAACTCAAAACATCATCGCCTTCATTGTAAAAAATAATTACGAAAATTAAAGCTATGAAAAACGAATAATTCGTTCAATAAATCGACTAATAGTATCACTTTTCACGCTTTCTTTCAATTATTTGTTGAAATAATTTTGGATAATCAGTATAGTTGTAGATGATATTTGATGAATGGATGGAGGTCTTCATAATGAGCAATAAAAAACTTGCTATTGTAACGGGTGCCTCAAGAGGGATTGGCAATGCCATCAGCGTCCGGCTGGCGAAGGAAGGTTATAATATTGTTACACTTGGCAACAGTTCTGTAGAAAGTGCGGCACCCGGGTTAAAAAGAATAACGGATGCCGGGGCAGATGTTCACTATGTACAAGGTAGCCTTGGCGACGTGGACGCGCGTAAAAGGCTGCTCGATAAGGCGCTTGAAAAGGGTAACATCGACTTACTTGTCAACAACGCCGCCATGGCGCCAAAAGTACGCGCCGATATTCTGGAGATGAGTGCACAGAGCTTGGATGAAGTGTTGAGTGTCAATTTGGGAGGTACTATGCTGTTGACACAGTCGGTTGCCAAGCAGATGGTCAAACAAACAGGTGGCGATAAGGGCCTTGCCCCGGTTATCGTCAATATTTCATCCATCTCTGCCTACACCGCTTCTGTCAATCGTGCGGAATACTGCGTTGCCAAGGCAGGCATTAGTATGACAACCAAACTTTTCGCGGCAAGGCTTGCTGAGTATGGCATCCCTGTGTATGAAATACGCCCCGGCATCATCTTGACCGATATGATAGCACCGGTAAAAGAAAAATACGACAAACTCATTGCAGATGGACTAACACCCATGAAAAGGCTGGGTCTGCCGGAGGATGTTGCCAATGCAGTATGGGTTTTAGCCGGCGGGCAACTCAGCTATTCAACCGGTCAGGTTTTGAATGTTGATGGCGGTTTTCATATCAGAAGACTGTAAAGGCAAGGGTAACATAATGAAAAACAACCTTAAAATCGGCAAATATTCAGTTTCGGTACATCATTGCAATACCGTCATTATCGGCAGTGGTGCTGCCGGTTTAGCTGCCGCTTATGAGCTGAGTAAAAGCGGCACCTCATTTTGCCTTGTTACCGAAGGCATCAACATGGGTACATCGCGCAACACCGGGTCGGACAAGCAGACATACTACAAATTGTCCCTAGCCGGTGAAGAAAAAGACAGCGTGCGGCAAATGGCACGTGATCTATTTGCGGGCGGGAGCATGAATGGCGATACTGCGCTGTGCCAGGCGGCACTTTCCGTAAAAGGATTTTTCAACCTAGTCAATATCGGGGTACCTTTCCCCTCAAATGAATTCGGCGAATATGCAGGCTATAAAACCGACCACGACAACACTTTAAGGGCTACCTCCGCAGGGCCGCTAACATCAAAGTATATGGTTGAATGCCTTGAAAAAGAAGTCAAAAAAAATGGAGTTGTGATATTTGACCGCTGTCTTGCAGTTGAATTATTGGTGAAGGAAGGCAGTGTGAACGGGCTTCTTGCGATAAACATGGATAAACTTACCGATACCACCGATGCCCTTACGATTTTTAAATGTGAAAACATTATTCTTGCCACGGGCGGCCCGGCCGGGCTTTACCGTGACAGCGTTTACCCCCATTCACAAATTGGCAGTTCCGGGCTGGCGTTTCGCGCAGGGGCCCGGGGGGCAAATCTTACCGAGTGGCAATACGGTATTGCTTCTATCGGTTTTAGATGGAACCTTTCCGGCAGCTTTCAACAAGTGTTGCCGCGGTATTATTCCACACAAACGCATGGCAGCGATGAAAAAGAGTTTTTATGCGATAGGTTTAGCGACAAAGATTTGTTGAGCATGACCTTTTTAAAAGGCTACCAGTGGCCTTTTGACGCAAAAAAATCGATAAACGGTTCTTCACGAATTGACCTTGCGGTTTTCAATGAAATTCGGGCCGGGCGCAAAGTTTATCTGGATTTCACAAAAAATCCGCTAGGCAAACGATTCGGTTTTTCTCTGCTTAGCGATGAATGCAAGAGCTACCTTGAAGCGAGTGACGCGCTACTCAGCACCCCCATTGAAAGACTGATTAAAATGAATCCGAAGGCTTATGATGTGTATAAAAGCAATGGCATTGATTTAGAAAAAGACCCGGTTGAAATCTGTGTCGCGGCACAGCACTGCAACGGAGGGCTTGCGATTGATGTGGATTGCCAAACAAACATCCGCGGTCTTTTTGCAATAGGCGAAGCCGCGGCAACTTTTGGCATATACAGGCCGGGCGGCAGTGCATTAAACGCGACACAGGTTGATGCACTGCGCGCAACTCAAAAAATAGGTAAACAAGAAAAGCTCAGCTCGGATGGAATTGACAAAATCAAGATAGCCGAGTTTATTGATTTGTTAGAAGAACTTTTGAAAGATAAAAACAATGCCCCCCTCTTTAGAGACCGGCTGCAAAAGCGAATGACCGATTATGGTGCGTTTGTCAGAAATGCTAAAGACATACAATCCTGCATAGATGTTTGTTTGGCAAGTCTTACCGCCTTTGCACATGAAAGCTGCGTTGATACCCCTGCCCTGTTGCCGCAGGCTTTGCGCAACCGTGACCTGTTAGACGCACAGCTGGTTTACCTGTCCGCCATGTTGGATTACATTGAAAAAGGCGGTAGCGGGAGAGGTTCTTTTGTCGTGGAGGAAAATAACGCGATAAAGCCCTTCGTTGACGGCGACTTTGCCGATAAAATTCAACACATCAAACTGTGCGGCACCAAATGTGTTACCGAGTGGAAACCCGCACGGCCTGTTCCCAACCCCGATATTTGGTTTGAAAACCTGCTTCGCAACAACTAAAAGGCCATTAAAAAACCCGAACAGTTTTGAACCGTTCGGGCTTTTTATAAATGAATCTAGACAAATCGCGCAATGTCTTCAAGCTTTTTTCTGTTTTTGGGGCGAAGCTCTTCGTCTGCGGCATAGCCGACGGCTATAACCAAGCGTATGCGTTTTTCTTTAGCAATGTCCAGCAATTCCTTAAGCTTAGCTTCATTAAACCAGCCCATAATGCAGGTTGAAAGCCCCTGTTGCGTCGCGGCAAGGCATAGCTGTGCTGTGGCAAGGCCGATGTCTATGGGGGCATATTCTTGGTTTTTCACCTTACCGCCGAGCCTTGCGGTCAGTGTCGCCTTTTCTTCCGCAATAACAATGAAGGCCGGGCATTTATCCGTGAACTTGTTCATGCCCATTTCCTGCAAGCAAGTTGCCACTTGCGGTGCAAACTCCGGGCTGTCAACTGCGGTGAAGCTCCAAGGTTGCGAGTTGCATGCGGACGGGGCTAGCCTTGCTGCCTCAATACACTTTTCCAACTTTTCGCGTTCAACCTTTTTTTCGGAATAATTACGACAGCTTTCTCTTTTCGCAATCAGTTCAAAAAAACTATCCATGGTGTCCCCTCCTTTTCTGACAAAAACTCTTCATTTAATTCACTCTTATTATAAATCCTTATTACCGACGTTTTGTTGTGATTTTGATGCTTTCGCCATCGCTTCGGCATCGCCTGATGAAACCTCTTTGGAAATTTGCGAACGCCGCTCCAGCAAGTCCTCATACATTCTGTCGCGTTTATCACCTGTGAGGTCATAAAACAATTTTGGAATAATGCTCAAAGAACCCGTCACCAGGGGGATAACCGTTGACATGGCAAAGAGAAAATACTTGGTGGAGTCCGTTTGTGTCAAGTATGCTTTGCCTTGCTCATAGCCAAAAGCCTTCATCAAAATAGACCTAAAAGAAGCACCGAATACACGCACGAGTTTTGACGCTAAGCCCTTAGCGACACCGGTCATCCCTTCTGTACGGTAGCCGTTCTTCCATTCGCAATAGTCCATAGCTTCGTTATACATTTCTTGCGGAATAACTTTTCTGATACCGTAAACAAACATAAACAACGTTTCCTGCAAGGTGATGGCTATTATCATCGGCAATCGCTTTTTATAAAGGCCGTTTACTTTACCCCCAATGGAGCCGAAAATAAACACAAACGCCATAAGGACATCGCCCGTATAACTGCCGATTATCCAGAGTACTTTGGTTGAAAATTTTCGCCGGAACCAGGGTACCCAAGCAAAACTGGGGGTAGAAACAAAGCCGCCGGGTATGCCGACAATGAGTTTGATTGAAGCGGAACCGAGAACATCGATATAGTAATTGGACAGACCTGTACCGACGGAAAACGAACCGAGAAATTCAGAAAGCGTTATTAAGAGAATCGGTTTGTTGTTGATGATTGATTTTATGCCCTGCATAATGCTCGGGCGCTCAATAGACTGCATGACTCGTTCACGCGTGACCAACAAGAAATACAGGGCCAGCCCACCGCTGACAACGGTTGTAAAAAGGCCCATAAAAACATAAGTGCTTTGCATTTCGATATTCAGTTTACCCATGTTGATCCCGTCTATCATTAGCGTCATCATGAGTTCCGGTATTCTTTCCCCCAAAAAACCGGAGGCAACCGTGGCCAGTGTAATCAGGCGGGTCCTGTCCACCGGGTGGGGTGTGATGGTGGCTAACATACCGGTTTGGGAAATGCCACGGAAGGTACCCATCGTTTCCTGAAGAATGGCCAAGGCAAAGTACGCTAGAAACTTCGGAATATCTTTTTCCGACCTGCCGGCGAAAAACACCGGCATTAGCCAATACAAACAAGTAAGTGCGGTACCGGGCACGGCAAATATTATTAAATAGGGCCTAAACTTGCCCCAACGGGTGCGGGTTTTGTCCACAACAGTGCCTATAATCACGTCGTTGATAACGTCCCATATGCCGCCAATTAAGTTTAAAATAGATAAATACACAAAGTCAATGTGGAGCACATCAAAAATAAAGCGTTCCTGGTACGCATTTATATTAAAGCTTTGCGACACATCAAATAAAACATATGCGAAAGTTTCTTTCTTGCCAAGATACCGCCGGTCTTGGTACACATATTTTTCTTGCACTTCAGGCTCAATTGCCTGAGTACCGAGCTTGTCTTCCTGCATGTAACCGCCTCCATGTGATCAATAGTTGAATAACAATTAGTACATTACCATATCGTATGCATTATATCAAGTACCGTTTTTCCATAATTTTATTATCCATAATTTTCTTCTAATCACTCTTTTTGACGGCTGCATAAATAACATAAATCGACGTAAGCGTAAAACATCTAAAAATTTCCGCCTCGTGTATACTTACCCACACAAGGCGGAAATTTTAAATAAAACAAGTTGCACTTCGATTTGACGGTCACTTTATGTGTTGGCGTTGATTCTAAGTACCGGACGAACGCCAAGATAGGCATTTAGTGCGTTGTCGCTACGCCCGCCATAGCCGTCGGCATCAATAATGCTGGCATAGTTCTGATAAGACCCGGGGGAACGTAACCACCACATACTGTTGCCGGCAATATCGCCGTCATCACTAACATAGAGCCCATTGCATTTTGCATAATCTGTTCCAACAGCTTCACGTGTAGAATCCGGATTGTCGAAATTTGGGTTGAATCCGTAATCGGCGTTGGCGGCGTCACTCTGTGTAATCAAAAAAATCTTGTCATTTGTATCGTTACCGCCTAATGTGCCCTGTTCTATATTGTCCTCGTTTATAAGGGCGGTCGTTTCTATCCTCACTTGTTCGGCCGAATCGAAGGCAATGTTATAGAAATCATTGTTGAGCCAGTTGCGTAAAGAACAAGTTTCCCATGTTACATCTTCATACTGCTGATCGTAATATTGATTTGAACTCAAAATCTTATCCGCCATAACCAGCAGCTCGCCATTTGAGTTTGACAGCACACGCCATTCTACAGGCTCAAATCGGAACCAATACACCGTATCAGTATAGTAGCCATTATCGTCCTGCAGGGAGCTACCGGGGTCTGTTGAATAACCGCCCTCCAAAGTGGTGTATTGCGTAAAATATACCCGTTTGTACTTTTCTCCGTTATATATCACGGTATTGTCCGGAGACAATGGTTCGGACTCGAGCGCTGTTATTAACACAGGTTCCGTTACCTGTGTTTGCGGATATGAGCCGTAGTCGATGACATCGCCCGTTACATAAGTGTAAGGAACCCATTGTGCCATGTAGGTCACATTGCCGGTTGCGGGTACAATTTCCGGTGACCAACTCTCCAAAGCGTACCCTAGTTTTTTAACACTCGGCGGCGTAGGCATAACACCAAAAGCAACCGATGGGTTTTGACCGCCGGTACCTCCATTGGCATCAAAGGTAATTGTATAATAATTAATTGCCCATTGTGCGACACAGTTTGTAAGTGTTGCCGGCATCGTCGTAGGAACAGCAGGTATCCAACCAGTGAATGTATAACCGGTCTTCACCGGGGCTATCGGAGGTGTAACAGCTGTTGCGTAATCTTGTGTTATTGACTCTATAGCAGAACCACCTGCGGAATCGAAGGTTATGGTGGATTTATTTATTATCCATTGGGCTACACATTCGGTATTTCCGGCCGGCATCGTTGCGGGAACCGCCGGTAGCCAACCGTTGAAGGTGTAGCCTGCCTTTGTAGGATTCGCCGGTGCGGTTATTGACGTGTTGTAATCTTGCGTGATGCCTTCAACCGTCGAACCGCCGTCGGAATTAAAAGTGATTGTGTATTTTTTAACTGACCACTGTGCGATTACCGTTACATTACCACCGGTGAAAGTTGCGGGTATCGCCGGCAGCCACCCAGTGAAGG
>CAZMSM010000061.1:0-12634 GCA_964568955.1 uncultured Eubacteriales bacterium
CTCGTATTCTGCACCATTTGAATTTCAATCCACGCCCCCCACGCGAGGGGCGACGGAGGGGGCGTATTCTGCGACTATTGGTGGTGCGAATTTCAATCCACGCCCCCCACGCGAGGGGCGACAGCAAAAACGCACAAACAAAGCTGAGATTTACATCTTTTATTGCACGCATTCTGCAAGAAGTTACTAATGATAAGATAGAGAACCAGCTAATAATGCGAAACACAAAATATAAGCGTGGTTTTTCCGGTGCGAATCTCCCTGGGTTTTACTGTTCGCTTGGCATTCGCACTAAACCAGAATTGTGCCTTCTAAATCAAAACTCGGTTTTGCTCCAACATGTTCCACCTTGTTTTTGTAGTTATTCCCGAGGTAATAAAATCGAAGGCTGTCCTTTTCATTGTCGATGATGCTCTCTAATTTGTGTTTTACTTGACGGCACTTTGCCATGTCCATATTGCATTCAAACACCGAGTTTTGAACGCGCTGCCCGAAATTTTCACATTGCTTTGCTACTTGTCGAAGGCGCTTCCTTCCATGTGCATCCTCTGTACACACATCATAGGTTATCAATACGAGCATTCAACCACATCACTTCCATAAAAATGGCGGATAAGCATCCAAATCGCCACGTAAATACCGGGCTAATAACATCGCCTGAACGAATGGTACAAGCCCCCATTCGACTTTTTCGTCAAGAAACGGATGTTTAATCACTTCACGTTTTCTCTCCTGCCAAGCCGAAAGCACTGCTTTTTTCGTCGTGTCATTCATGATGACGGCTCCGTCTTCGCGTTTTTCAAAGCCCTTTTCATTGACGATTCTTTTATTAATCAACGTTAGCACAAACCTGTCAGCAACCACGCCACGCAGTTCTTCCATCATGTCAAGTGCCAGCGATACACGCCCGGGTCTATCACGATGGAGAAAGCCGACATACGCATCAAGGCCAACTGCTTCAAGGGCAGCCGCACAATCATTTGCAAGCATCGTATAGATAAAGGATAAAAGCGCATTCACATTGTCCGTCGGCGGGCGCCTTGACCTGCCTTGCCAAAAAAAGAAATCTTCCTGTTGCAAAATCAAGCTGTCAAAAACACCGAAGTATTGAGCGGCAGCTTTGCCTTCAATGCCTCGCAACTGTTCTAAATTGGTTGCCTCTTTAATCTCGCCAAGGGTGTTTGTGAGCGTGACGGAAACGTCTTTTAATGCTTCAACATCCAGGCGTACGGCATGGTCTCGCAAAGCCCGCTCG
Organism: uncultured Eubacteriales bacterium; assembly: GCA_964568955.1. GTDB lineage: Bacteria > Bacillota > Clostridia > Oscillospirales > Acutalibacteraceae > UBA1447. The sequence continues at coordinate 1,256 of CAZMSM010000061.1, forward strand.
ATAATCCATTTTGCGTTATATACCTTGCCAATGATGAAGTTCTTCGCTATTTTTGTGCTTTCTTCTTCACTTTCAGATAGGCGATATTGTGTTTTCCTGAGCGTTACATTCCCACGACTCTCACCTATCACCCGAGCGCGAAAACGACCGTGTGCTGTCAAAAAGCATAGTGAAATGTTCCGTTTCGCACAGGCACCCATCAATGCCGGGCTTGCTCCGGTGTAGCCAAAGGTTAAGATACCCTCAAGATTATGCAGTGGTACTCTGATAAGTGTTTCCTCATCTTTTTTGACAAGAACGGTCTCACCGTCTAACGCAATGTATGCCTCCGGTGTGGTTACATATAGAGTGTTGAGCAGCTTTCTCATATTGTTTCCTCAAGCCTTCCCTTGATATATGACTCGACCGTCTTACTGTTGCACAATTTTGGCAAACAAACATCTTGTAGTGAACAAGCTTTGCAAAAACTACCTGTCTTCACCTTTGGCGTATACCTTCTGTCGAAATATGCGTGCATTTCCGCCATCATTTTATGAACACTAGCACGCAGTTCCTCGGTAAAGAAAACTTCCTCTCTACGTTTGGTTTCACCATAAAACAAACAGCCATACTCAATTTTGCAGACAAGCATTTCCTCAAGGCAAATGGCTTGCGCACAAAGCTGTAGCCTGTCCGCATCGGAACCTTTCGCGTGCCCCCTCTTGTATTCAACCGGCAGTGGGATAAACTTTCCCTTTCTGCCAAAAATTTTCACACCGTTTGGGTCTTCGTGAAACTCAATTATATCGCAAGAACCACTTACACCAAGCACTGATGACTTGATAGCCATCCCACGCGTGGTAATCACCCCGCCTCGCTTTTCACTGAGCTTCTCATTGTGCGCACGCTCATGTAAAATGCTACCTTCAACTGTCCGCAAGTTTTCTTCCCACTTCTGCTCAATATGTATCAAAGCCCATTGACGGCGACAAAAGGCAAAATGCTGGATACCGGAGAGTAGAAGGTAGTCGTCTTCGTTATACATTTTTCATATCTTGCGTGTGCAAGTTATGCCATCCGGCAGTGTATCCGTATCAACACTTACTGAATAATCGGAGTATTTGCGCGCAGGTGACGAAGAGTCATTTCTTTTAACTGAAATCGAGTCAAACAGTTTGTAAGCAGGCGCATTGCCGAAGATACAATCATGCTTGAACACAACCAGTTCCCGCACCGACATTTTTCCTCTTGCGGCAGAACGGTCATCTTCAAACATATTGATGATTGCATTCCAAAGTAAAGACAAGTCGTCCTCGGAAAACCCGGTGCTTTTTTGCGCAAGATTTGCCGAAACAAAGCCTTCCAGTCGATACAACGCATAAGGCAAAATATGCTTTCGTCCCATCTCAGTTCCCTTTTTCTCCGCATCCGCCTCAGTTGTTATTGCTACGCGTGTTATAGTAACCTCTTGCTGAACAACCGGATCTATGCTACGAGCAAAACCAACTTGAACGGGTCCACGGACCTGACCACAATTGAGTGCAGCCTTGACAAATGTCGTCATAACGGCACCAAATGTACGAATATCAAAAAAGTTTTTACACATGAAATCGCGGATTTTTCTATCTAGTTCGGGGTCCTTCTTTTTCGCTTCCTTAATATCCTTTTCTTCGATTCCTAAATATTCAAATGCAGTCCGGTCACTTGTATTAAGTGCCACATTATCTTTAATGTAAATTCTATGCCCATCTGCATTTTCGCCCTTGACCGTTTCTACATAGTTCCGAATTTTGCGCTTGATACAAACATCTGTTACAATTCCGTAGCCTGTTTCCGGGTCGATACGAGGCATATTGCCGGCATCGGGGTCACCGTTCGGATTACCGTTTTCCACATCGAAAAGAACTACAAACTCGTACCTGTTTTTAATGACCTCTGACATATTATTTTTCCTCCTTGTTGATTTTTTCATAATTTGCTTTTTGCTGATGATAATAGCCAAGAATAAAGACACCCTGTTCTTCGAGAGATAAATGCGACGGGAAAGGATTGCTTTCCACATCAAGTTTGCTCATCAGTTCTCTTATTCGATTTTCGGTCACATAACCATAATCAGACTTTGAGATATGGTGATTGCTTAACCTTAACAAAACCGGAAAAACTGTTGCCGGTGTTGCGCAGGCGGACGTGAAATATCTGTCCTTTATGGTTGCCTTTATACCCGGATTTGCTTCCTGTTGAGCTTTTTCTAAAACTGAAAACAGGCGACCCAATACATAGGGGCAATTTTCGCTTTGAGCATTCAAAGACACAGTCAGAACCTCCTTGTTTTTTGTTTGTATTTTGATAAGATACGCCTTTATAATACCTGCTTTTGCGCGGTTGATATCCCTTTCCGCTCTGATTCGAACAATAACACTGTTGTATAAAGCAGCCGGATAAGGTGAGCCGGATAAGATAGCGCGCAGGACAGCTCCCGAAAGCAATGGAGACGATGCTTTATCTCTAGAATTTGGTGAAACAGTTTCTTGCATCAACTTCCAAAGTGGTACAAATTCAGGCTCAAATGGTGCTTTTTCAATTTCCATGTTTTTATAGTGTCGCATAAGTTTTTCAATAAAACTACCAAAGGAGTCTTTCATAAAAAACCTGATTGAAAGTCGTGCGGCATTTGGTGCAAGCCCCAAGATGTTAAATCTTGTTTTCCGGTCAAAAACATCACCTAAATCGGAAACCGGGGTTCCTTTTGCGATTTTTTGAAATGTTTCGCCAATTAGCATAGATGATTCTTTGTCGTCTTTGAGCTCTTCCTCTTTTTCTTTCGGATTTAATGCATAGGAGAATAAATCTTGATAAACTGTATTAGAGCTTTCTGCCCAAAAAATGACTGTTGTATCACCAAAAGATTGCTTGTGATTTCTGTCCGCTAACAGATAGTTAAGAGCCGTTGTATAGGCAAATGTTGCATATTCACTGACCGGTGCATTGAGACCTTGTTGACCATCGTGACCATATGACTCATACGCATTAGCATTAAACGAAACAAGAGACGCGCCCATAGACTGTGCTCCCTTAACGCCCTTCAAACTTTGATGTAAGCGTGCAATTGGTAATATTTCCCCTGTTACAAGGCACTGCATTTCTGTGGCTCCCGATGAACTCTGTCGGTATTTTTCCCACGCTTGCTTAACCTCCGAATTTTCATGAACAAAGCCTATTCCTTCCAAATGGAAAACAAGGTTTGCGCCGGTCATAATTTCATCAAGAGAATCCTTTAACACCGTGCTTTCCGTAGAATCTTCCGGCTTCCATTTGTCTAAAAATGCCAACACAGCTTTCGCTTGCGTGCAATCTAAATCTTTTAATACATTATTATGAAGTTCACAAAAAGCATCGAAGCAGTTCTTTGCGCGTTCCGGTTTGCCTTTATTGTCTATGCCAAGCATGTAACCTGAATTTTCGCAAAGGAAATTTGCTATAATCCCAACTGTCTTTTTGCTTTGTTCCGGTACTTCCATTTTCTGTGGGACTTCAACTTGTTTTTTCCCTCTTTCAACCTGAAGTTTGAGGGGCATCATTCCCACAAGCTCACCGCTTTTCGAAAGATTAAGCGCATACGAAACATTTGCAATGCAATACCCTGGTTTTGAGATTTTATTTGCTTTTGCAAGAAGTTCATAATAATCAACAAGTGCTTGCAAAATCATTGAAACACCTCGCAATCTGTCAAATCAAGTATTCCATCTTGCATAACAGCTCTGAAAAACTTGGGTGCAATGGCTTCAGGATTTGAAAAATCCATGTCGTACAGCATAAACCCCAAATCAGTTTCACCCGAAAACGCTGTTGCAACCTCGTCCTCTTCGTACAATCTGAAATTCGCTGGGAACTCCCGGCAACCAAAACACGGCGTATGAAAATTTTTACCTTTGCGCAATCGCCTTAATGCAACATTGTAGTGCTTTTCTACCGTGTCGGACTCGCCAACCTTATTGGTCAGCTCAAAATGCGCCTCAATTACATAACGAACATTTTTCAACAGCATAGAGGCTCGCTGTTGGATGTCTTCAGAGGTGTTAATATAGAGTGCTTCATGCGAACCATTCATTGCTGAGCTTGCACTTCGCGCTGAAAGCTTTGACTTCACCTCATTACGCCGAATGTTGGTGAACTCAATCGGATTGCAGACATAAATTTTGTCAATTATCCATCTGATTGCAGGCTTCCAGTAGATTGCTTCAATCAGCCCTCTTGCTGCTGACGGGGTGATTATGTCGTAGCTAACCCTTTCTACTTTCATTTCCGGTCGAGTAAACAGTGCATAGTCCCCCCACACTTCAACTCTAATACCGTATCCCAAAAAAACCACCTTCTTTCTAAATTTTTTTATTATGCGAATATGCCGCTGCCGCTTTCTACAACTATGTTTAGACCGGTTTTGTCGTTGTAGCGACCAATATCTTTTAACACCGCAATTTCGGTGTCAAGCGGTTCAATAAGACCGATTCCATACAATGCATCATAATCCCGTTGATAAATATTGACGGTATAAGTTTGAATGCTTCGCAGCAGTTTCATGCTTCTTTCACCGCCTTTCAATCGCTGTAATTGCGCTTCTGCTTTATCATCAAACGGGATAAACACCGCATGTGTAATTTCGTCAATCAGCCTAAACTCGGAAGCAATTTTTGCAAACGGAAAGCTATATCCGAATTCCGCACCATCTTCCATCTGTTTTACTATTTCTTTAATATCTAACCCCTCACCCTTAAAACTGTATAGCTGTAAAAAATACTCTTTAATCGCCTCAGGTGATGATACATCCTCATGTTGGCGCGCAACAGACCTTGCAACTTCAGTCGGCAATTTGATAGCCGAAGGTTGATGTCTTTTATACTCATCGGAAGGCTCAAAAATATATACAAAACTATTTTCTTTTTCCCGTTTTCGCTCCCGATTACAACGACCTGCTGCTTGAATTTGCGAATCAAGCCCCGCCATACTTCTGAAAACAGTTGGAAAATCGACATCGACACCGGCTTCAATGAGACTGGTTGACACCACCCTGCATGGTAAATCACTTGTAAGTTTTTCTCTTATCTCTTTCAAAACAATTTTTCTGTGTGCAGGGCACATAAGTGTAGACAGATGGTAACTACCTTCTGCATCAAGTAATTTGAACAAGTTGTGAGCTTGCCGCTTTGTGTTAACAATACACAAGACTTGTCTTTCATTATTTATTTTTGTTGCTAAGTCTACATCTTCCACCTGACCAATGGAGACGATTTTTGTGCGATTGAAATAGTCATATAGTGCAGCCGTATTTTCACATATCTCCGTAGCGGGTACCTCTTTGGGGAATAACTCGCTTAAAGCAGGTTGCGTAGCACTGCAAAGAACAGCGGTGCTTCCATAGTTATAAACCAACTCTGAAATTGCTCGAATACAAGGCAGAAGATATTCAGTCGGGAATATCTGCGCTTCATCAAAAATAATCACACTATTTGCGATGCTGTGCAGTTTACGGCACCTGGATGTTTTGTTTGCAAATATAGATTCAAAAAACTGCACATTGGTTGTTACAATAACCGGCATATCCCAATTTTCTGTTGCTAAACGGCACATTGACATTGATTCATTTTCATCATCATAATTAAAGTTTGAGTGATGCTCAAGTACATTTTCGGCTCCAATCATATCTTTAAAAACTACGGCATTCTGTTCAATAATTGATGTGTATGGAATAACGTAGATTATTTGTTTCAACCCATGTTCTTTTGCATGGCGCAAAGCAAATGCTAAGGACGAAATCGTCTTTCCACCGCCGGTTGGTACTGTTAGTGTAAATAATCCTTTTGGCAGCAAGGCCTTTTCAATACAGCAATTTAAAATCTCATTACGTTTTTTATTTAGCTCGCTTTTCGGGTTCCCAAATTTTGCTATTTTATTTTGAAGCCTTGAATATAAGTCATCAATGTCATAATCAATTCCACGTTTGACTTCGCCGTTTGACATAAATGCCTCGGTATCCAAAAAATCGGCATCAGCTAAGCAAGAAAACAACATTCGAACAAAAAACGAATAAGTAAACCCATTTTCACCAAGCATTTTTATAGGCCTTGTTTTTTTTGGTAAAAAACTTTTTATATCTAAATCATTCAAAAAGGCTGAATATGAAGGTAAATTCCCCCGCTTTAACCGACCATTAAGGGTCGGTTCTATACCGGTATCTACTTTACTACCGCCATCAGGTAATCCGGTATGATGCCCTGCAATGCAATAGGCAAAAAGCCAGCCAAGCCCAGGCAGCTCTTTGTTAACTTCTTTTGCACCAGCACCCGAATGGTCAACTCTTTGGCTTGCTCCGCGGATTCGTTTTTGAAACTCTTGCGAGTATTTACCAATATCATGGAGCATACCGCAGAGATAAGCATAATCCCCACTCCCAAAGCTTTCGGCAAAGCTCTTCGCAAGGATTGCCGTACCTTCCAAATGTTCTAAAACTGTTTGAATCTTTCCATCTTCTCGAATATGTGCAGCATATATATCGCTCAAAAATATCCCACCTATCTGACTACCATAATACAAATCGTTGTCTGTCTGTTTTTTTATTTATTACTAATGAAATATGATTTGAGCAAATTATATCACCTATTGATATCAAAATCCACAATTTGCAACAAAGAATTCGCAATATATGTAAGTTGTGCTTGTCGAGTCCGATAATCGGGACATTTAACGCAATAATTAGCGTTCCCCTAGCTCAAAATGAGCTTTCGCAACGCATAAAATGCGTTGCCTAGGGCGACGGCATGCCGTTCGACTCAACCAACTTTCAATAAATGCATTTCAAGTTCCGCAACAACGAGCCCCACTTCCTAATCGCAATCTCACTTTATATTATTTACATTTCTTTCTAAACAGTGTAATATCATAATTAACCGGTATTCCAAAACGGACGGAGGTTTAGCATGAATAAAAAATGGTTGCTCAAGGAAATCAAAAAGTGGCAGAGCGAAAACATTATTGATGCCAATGCTGCGGACATTTTAAGCAAACGGTATGAGGGCAAGGGCGACACAAACGTATTAACCATCATTTTTTCGGTATTGGGGTCACTGCTTATCGGTGCGGGGATTGTTTTGATTCTCGTTAAAAACTGGTACCTTATACCAACTACGCTCAAGACGATTCTTTCTGTTTTGCCAATGTTAATCGGGCAGGGACTGGCTATCTTCACCGTGCTCAAAAGGAATGACAGCGTGGCGTGGCGTGAAGGCGTTGCTGTGTTTTATTCAGCCGGGGTTTTTACCGCACTCGCTATGGTCAGCCAAACGTTTCACATTGCCGGTGATTATGGGAATTACATTTTAGCCAGCGGACTATTATGCCTGCCGATTATCTATTTGCTCAATGCCGTCACTCCCCTCGCTGTTTACTTTTTTGCGATTATTAATTGGGGCTTCGCATCCGCAACCTACACCGGGAACCCCTTGTATGCGTTTTTGCTCTTGCTATTTTTTGCCTTTGGCCTTTTGTATGTTTTCCTCAACCGGAAAGATGCCGGCGAAATACGGCATGTATACTCGATTTGGGTAAGCGTTATTGCAGGCGGAGCGTTTTTAGGCGCCTTTTCGTCCTTAGCCGGCTTTAAAGAGTTAGACTATTTAATCGTATACCTTATCTATTTCGCCTTTTTATTTGCCCTGGATAAAGACAAAGATGGCCCCTTGCTTCCCTTTAAATCGATCGGAGCCCTCGGTTCTATTGTGCTTATGATGTTCCTTTCGTTCGAATGGGGTGATTACAATTTCGATGTGAGCGATACTATTTTCATCGCTCTTATTCCCTTAGCTGCCGTCGGATTTTTAGGGGTTCGGAACAATAAGTTTGAAAAAGAGAAACTGCAATTTTTATCGATACCTATTATTTTTACGGCGGTTGTTATTGTTAGCTCAAATTTTGCCACCATGTCCTTTATTGCGGTGGTTGCAACGGTGCTATCGGGGGTTCTCGGTATCGGTCTTATTGTGAAGGGTGCCAAAAGCGCTAACTTGCCCCTTACCAACTTAGGGCTGATTATGACCTGCGTACTTATTCTTTTTAGGTTTTTTGATGAAAACATTGACTTTCTATGGCGCGGTGTCGCATTTTTAATTTTGGGTGGATTTTTCTTGCTTGTTAATTTTAGAACCATGCGAACTAAGAATAAGAACAAAAAGAAAAAGACAACGCTTGAACTCGATAGCAAGGAGGCTGAGCTGAATTGAAAAAGTTTATCTTACCATTGCTGATCTTAACCATTATGATTCAACTGTTCGTACCCGCCTATACGGTCTATGAAAAATATGATACTTTAAAAACCGGCGTGGAATATAAGTTTGAAGTTGAATTGTACAGCTCTTTCAGTGATGGTTACGTTTCTTTATATGCAAAAAGTCAACGCAACTACCAATATTCAGAAGACGAGGGGCAATATGGCCTTATCGCCGTTGGTCATGAGGGCTACGCTTATATTGATTCAACATCCCACACAAAACCGTCAAGCGGTGATTATATTAAAAGCTCAAGTGTCCGCTATTTTGCGCTGCCGATTGAGCGCTATTATCCGGACGAGGAAATTTCCACAGAATTAGAAAACCTGATTTTTAGCAACTCGAAGAACTTTCACCCTTATGTAATATTAAGGGTAAAGAATGGCAATTCCGTTATACAAGGAGTATATGTTGACGGCGTTCGTATTGAGGACTATTTGAAATAGGTTGATACATATACCCAAAAAATCCCCTGCGGTTTGAGTCCGCAGGGGGTTTTAAATTAAGCGTGATTTCGGTTGCAAATGAAGTGTTGCCGGTGTTATTCGTTTTTAACCGTTAGTTGTAATCTACCATCGTCGCCTGCGTATCTTTAAACAACTCAGGGGCCAATTCCTTCATCCCGGTCTTTGCCCAAAACGACATTTTTTCGTGATCCGTAAAATACTTCATTGGAATCGGGTGGGTACCAACCACAACCGGTATGCCATAGTGCGTTTCAATAAACTCTTTAAATGCGCCGATTCTTGGGCAAGGGGGGTAACCAACGACAAGCCCTGTTGCGAGGTGAATCACCTGTGCCCCGTTGCTAATCATTTCTTTAGGAACATATTCGATATTCCCACCCGGGCAACCGCCACAATGGGAATAGCCGACGATTTGGATTTCCTCCTCTTTCGGATAAAGCGAAAAGCCGCCTACGTGTTCCCTGCTTGCTCTAAAGCATTTGCCCCCGCCGCAATTTTGGTATCGACCGCAAATAATAATTCCTATTTTCTTCATGATTTTTCTCCGCTTTGTTTGTTGTTTATTTCGTTTAAAATTTAATTATGGCGTGTCGGCAATTGAGACAAGACCGTTGAACACGCCAACGTAAACTGTTCCGTTTGGCCCGATAGTTATGGGGCCGTAGGAGTTGTTAAAGTTCCTCCCGGTGCCTGTGAACACCTTATAAACGGTTTCCCCTGTTTCAAAATCAACAGCAGTGAGGTACCAAGCAACAACATTTTCAGGAATATCGTCATTCATAACCCTTGTGTAAAGATACACCAGGCCGTTACCTGTCGAAAGTTTCGGAACAACTGTTGGCGAGGCTTCATCACTCGTCCAAACAATGTCGGCCCCTGTGCAATCCTCGTTCATATCCACCCTGATAACGCCGGGATAGCTTGTTGGGTTCTTTTCAAGGAAGCCGGCACCTGAGTCCGAATAGTTGTTTTCAACAATGAATGACCTGCCATAGGCAATAAGAGAGTTTTCACTTACAGAATGTCCCTCTTCGAAAAGTGGAATTTCCGCAATAACATCCCCATTGTCCCTATCATAAATTACCATATTAACTTGACCATCAGCGTTGTCGGTAATACCGCAAAGCTTTTTAACGGTGCCACCCGAACAAGGGACATCTAAAAGGCTGGGCGTTGTGCCGGGGCCTTGGTTGATTGCACCGGGTTTAAGCGTTGTCCCCCTGTCACACTCGGTTCTCCAAGTGTAGTATGGGGCACCCTCATTGTTGATATCAAAACGGTACATGGCGTGGTCGGAAACGATGTAAATGCCGTCTTCAGCAATTGCAAGCGTGTTTTGAATTTCTTCATTTTCAAGCTTCATCACATGAACTTCATCCGAATCTTTTTCAACATAGCCGACTTCACCCGGGCGTGTTACAAACCAAATGTTGCCGTCATGGTCGGGCACAGCATCGGTGATATAGGAGCCATCCGGCAGGTTGGATGAAATATCCCATTCCTTTTCGATCTTCCACTCGGGTTTACCTGTTGATTCGTCAATATAAAATATTTGAATAACATTTTCGGAGTTACCGATAATCGGTCTGTCGCCTTGAAGAAGATGGCAGTAAGCACCACCTGATGTATCGGTTGAAATCTTGTCAAAATCAAGCGATAGAATAGCATCGATTGTTGATGCCCTTTGCGGGAGCCTTGTTTCAGCTAAAATTTCAAGCGTATCCGCATCAAGCAGTAAAAGGCGGAAACCAACAACGTTCCCGCTTATGCACATAATGCGTCCTTGAGAGTCGAACATAAGCGTTGCAACAAGTCCGCCGAAAACGTTCAATGAACGAGATTTAACCACAGGGTTCATGCCAAGAGGGCCCGCATACGAATAAGACCCTGTGTTATAGGAGTTGCCATGCATACCATTTGTGCCCTCCGGCGCAAGATAGGGGTTCTGCGGCACTTCGACTGCGCCTAAAGGCTTTGATACGGCAACTTCACCGTAAAAATGAGGGATCCCTTGTGAATCCTTTGACTGACGAATTTGCCCGCCGGGGCTTAAGAAGAACATTAAAAATGCCGAGAGAAGTGAAATTACTTTTAACAATATTTTGTTCAAATGCATATCCTCCTTTTGTTTTAAATAGTATATAGCTTTAACAATATGATGTCAATAAACGTGCTTGATAAAAAAAGAAAGCCCCGCCTATTGGCGGGACCGACTTTATTGGCTCCTCAAGTTGGACTCGAACCAACGACCCTGCGGTTAACAGCCGCATGCTCTACCAGCTGAGCTATTGAGGAATGTTTTACCGGCCAAGCGTAAACTTAACCGGTATTTGTGTCGGCATCGACCTATCTTCCCGGGAGGCTGCCCTCCGAGTATTTTCAGCACTGATGAGCTTAACTTCCGTGTTCGAGATGGGAACGGGTGGGACCTCATCGTAATAGACACCGACTATTTAAAACAGGTTGCCCCGCTTTAAGCAACTTTGGAACGGAATGACACAGGGGTCGTCCCCTACGATTGCCTACATATCCGTTAATCTGTGGTGACCCGTACGAGATTCGAACTCGTGTTGCCGGCGTGAGAGGCCGGAGTCTTAGGCCACTTGACCAACGGGCCA
>CAZMSM010000062.1:0-4367 GCA_964568955.1 uncultured Eubacteriales bacterium
AAACGCAGATATCTTATTAAAATTTCGGCGATAGCTTGTGCCCTAGCATTACTTTTTCCCCTTGTCTCTTTCGGGCATTTCGACAAGACAGAGGCATTCCCCGCATCGCAAAGCAAAACCGAAATCGTTGCAGTAAAAACGAATACTTCACCCCAGCCGGCTGCGCCTTTGGAAAACGTTGTTTACAACGACAAAATTCCGGAGTCAAAAGCGCTGGCCGTTCTTGACGACACTTGCCAACCGGAAGAACAGACAAAGTCGCCCAATGAGGAAACTTACGCTGTAACCGAAGATACTGTTAACGCAGCAAAAGCGGGTGAATCATCAAAAGGCAACCCAATCGACAGCATAAAGTCGTTTCTTGCTTTGTATGAGGAGGGTATCAACAACCTGAATGTTTACCTTATTGATGTGGGCAATGGGCTTCAAGAGATTACGGCGGACTATGATAACGACCTTGGCGAAAAATATGTTTTCAAGTCCGGTATTTATTACGATGCGGCCAACCTGCTCCTTTATGGTAAAGACGATACTGGCATTTTTGCACTCGGGTTTGATTTTGATATCGGGCAGATGACTATTTATGCTGCCGAAAACCCATGGAACAGAGACATGGGCTTTTGCCGTCTTTATGATGCGTTGGCGCCCATTGTCAACTATGACTATAAAACAACCCGAGTAAAATTTAACTATGCCGATAAGGACTGGATGATCCAATTTTGGAAAGGTCGTTATATTGTTGCCATGGGCGGGGAAGTCGGGGTTTATTACAAACCCCAGGACAGGCTGATTGAATTTTATGATTGCGCCGATGACGATCATTTGCTGCCGATTTCCATGCGACTGCTCAAAGGAAGAAAAGTTCTTTTTGAAAGAGAAATGATGGATTGTTGGTGGCAGTCCGGCTATAAGCTCGGTCAGATTTATCTGCCGGCCCAGCTGACGTTGGAAAGCACCATCGTATTCCCGAACAACGCGATGCGGGACGCCTTCACACAAGCCGTTGACCGTCTCGTTTGCACAGATTTTAGCTATGCGGTTGATGGGCTAGCAGTGAGTATTGTTTGGTAGGCCCATTCAAAATAACCCGGGCTTGAGTCAATACAAATAACACCCGCAAACGAACAATGCCAAAAGCATGCAAAACACTTGCCACAAATTAAATCAGGCTACCTCAAACATTTTGTCAGAGGCAGCCTGATTTTTATTGCAAATAGATTACGATACTATTCTTGCTTTTGTTCGATCAAGGACAGCAGAGTTTGTTCGAACTTTTCATCTTGGCAGGGAGTCCTTTTAGACGGACCCTTTGTTCTGCCGCCCGCATTCCGAATCTTTCTGGAGTGATGCCGTGCAAATAAAAGCGAATCAATGTTGTTGTCGTCATAAATCCTGCCGTCTTGGCTGACGGTAATCGCTTTTTTTGCCAAACACATCGCAGCCAGTCCGTAGTCCTGCGTTATAACAATGTCTCCGTTTTGAATCATATTAACGAGTGCGAAATCAACGCTGTCCGCTCCCTTGGAAACGGTTATGGTTTGTGCACCTTCCTTTTCAAACACATGGGACGTGTCGCAAAGGATGATGCAATCAAGGTTATTCTCTTTGGCGGCAAGCACGGCAATATCTACCACCGGGCAGCCGTCTGCATCAATCAATATCCTCATGCGTTTATCTCACTTATAAGTTTCGCAATACCACTTTCAAAATCCACACCGAAACGCACATCTGTCCCGGCGTCCTTTGTCCGCCGGATGCTTGCACAGGTGAATTCAACCGCAATTTTAGCAGCGTTTGCAAGGGTATGCTCGTTTAAATAAGCCGCAAGCATGGCGCTGGCAAAGATGTCGCCGGTTCCATAGTAGTGCCCGCTTATTTTGTCCGAAAACGTGTAATGCACGCAGTCCGTCTCTTTATCATAGGTTGCCACGCCGATTTTGCCCTCTTTGAGCGTAACGCCGGTTATCACGACCTTTGTTGGCCCGAGAGTACTGAGCCCACGCAAAAGTTTTTCAATGTATTCACGTGTGCAAATACCCGGGCGATATTCCAAACCCAGCAAAAAAGCCGCCTCCGTCATATTGGGGACAATAATGTCCGCCCTTGCGCAAAGCTTCACCATCTCTTTTGCAAAGTCCATGTCAAACACCGAATACATTTTGCCGTTGTCTGCCATGGCGGGGTCAATTAGGGCAATGCATTTTTCGGTACGGAAGGTGTCAATAAACTCTTTCACAATTGCAATCTGTTCAAACGAACCCAAAAAGCCGCCGTATATGGCGGCAAATTTTATACCGCTGGCGGCCCAATGCTTTGCCATGGGCCGCATATTGTCGGTTAAGTCCCTGTAAGTGTAGCCCTTGAAGCTGTCCGTGTGCGTGGAAAGTACAGCAGTGGGCATCACGGCTGTTTCAATCCCCACTGAGGATAGGATTGGTAGTGCGACGGTCAAAGAACATTTTCCAAAGCCGGATATGTCATGGATAGCAGCAACTCGTTTTTGCCTAGGCATAAATTAAACCTCCCTGTAATTCTTCAAACAATATACCACAGCAAACACCGAAATACAAGGTGAGTTCATTGTTTGACAAAAGCATTCCAAACGAAATTTCTCCGTGTACTTGTTGCTTGAAAAGTGATATAATACACATAGGATATTTAGAAAATAAAGAAGGGAGAGGTTCGAAATGGACGTAAAAAAAATACTGAGCTATGTTGACCACACCTTGCTTTCCGTGACCGCCACTTGGGAGGAAATACGAGGAATTTGCGACGACGGTATCAAATACCAAACCGCATCCGTTTGCATACCACCCTCTTTTGTTAAAATTGCAAAGGATTATGTTGGCGATAAGGTTGCGGTATGTACGGTTATCGGCTTCCCAAACGGTTACAACATGACTGCTGTCAAGCTATGTGAAACACGTGACGCACTGGAAAACGGTGCCGACGAAATCGACATGGTGCTGAATATCGGCGCACTAAAGGCAAAAAATTATGAGTACATACTAAACGAAATAGAGATACTCAAAGTTGCATGCGGCGATAAAGTTTTGAAAGTCATTATTGAGGCTTGCTTGTTGACGCAAGACGAAAAGATTAAAATGTGCGAACTGGTTACGCAAGCAGGTGCCGATTTTATCAAAACATCCACCGGCTTTTCAACAGGGGGAGCGACTAGGGAAGACATTATGCTGTTCGCCGCGCATATCGGTCCAAAGGTGAAAATCAAAGCCGCAGGCGGCATCAAAAGCCTTCAAGACGCTCAAGATTTTATTGACTTGGGTTGTTCCAGGCTTGGCACCAGCTCGATTGTGAAGATATTGAAGAAGCAAGAAGTGCAAGGTTATTGAATTATAGGTGAGCGATAGGTTAACGATAGGTTAACGATAGGTGAGCAATAGCTTAGCGATTGTTTGCGATGGCTCACCAACTTCTCATCCATTGCTCACCAATTGCTCACCAATTGCTCACCCAATAAGACTGAAAGGAGCTACCCCCATGCTCAAACGTGTATTTATTATCGTCCTCGACAGCTTCGGTATTGGCGAACTGCCCGATGCCGCCGATTACGGCGACGTTGGCAGCAATACGCTTCTATCAATTTCAAAATCACCAAAGTTTCACATCCCAAATCTCCGCCAACTTGGCTTGATAAACATCGACGGTGTTACGGCGGGAACTCCTGCTCCGGCGCCGGTGGGCAACTTTGCCCGTATGATTGAAATGTCAAAAGGCAAAGACACAACCATCGGCCACTGGGAGATGGCGGGTATCATATCCGAATCTCCACTGCCAACGTTTCTCGATGGATTTCCGCGTGAAGTGATTGAAAAACTTGAAAAAGCGACCGGCCGCAAAATTCTTTGTAATATGCCGTATTCGGGTACGGAGGTTATTGCAAAATATGGGCAGGAGCATGTCCAAACCGGCGCGCTGATTGTTTACACCTCCGCTGACAGTGTTCTGCAAATCGCGGCGCATGAAGAGGTTGTCCCTTTGGAGCAACTTTATGCCTATTGCCAAATGGCGCGTGATATTATGGCGGGGGAATACGGCGTTGGCCGCATCATCGCTCGTCCGTTTATTGGCCAATACCCCGATTTTAAACGCACATCCAACCGTCACGATTTTTCACTGGCACCGCCAAAAACCACGATGCTCGATTTACTTGCCGCAAACGGTTTTGAAACGCTCGGTGTCGGTAAAATTTATGATATTTTTGCAGGCAAAAGCGTTTCATGGACAACCAGGACAAAAAACAATCGCGATGGTATGGAAAAAACCATTGAACTGTTGGATCGCGATTTTAACGGTCTTTGTTTCGTCAACTTAGTGGATTTTGATATGCTCTATGGCCACCGCAA
>CAZMSM010000062.1:4377-12363 GCA_964568955.1 uncultured Eubacteriales bacterium
TGTTCAAATCGGCGAATTTATGAGCAAGATGAAGCCGGCAGATATTCTCATTATAACCGCTGACCACGGTTGCGACCCGGCAACGGCCAGTACAGACCATTCAAGGGAATATGTACCGCTGCTGATGTATGGGGAAAAACTGAAAAATGGTATTAATCTTGGTACAAGAAAGACTTTTTCCGATATCGCGGCAACAGTGCTGGATATTTTTGGGGTTGAAAACACATTGCCGGGAGAGAGTGTTTTAGATAAAATTTTAAATAGGTGAGCGATAGGTGAACGATAGGTTAACAATAGGTGAGCAATTGTTTAGACGTCGCCAAACAATCGCTCACCAACTTCTAAGCGATTGCTCAGCAACTGCTCACCCCTCTAAAAAGGAGAGTTTCGTCATGGATTACAATCTTCTCATAAAAAAAGCCCTCGAAGCCCGCAAAACAGCATACGCCCCTTATTCAAACTTTACTGTCGGCGCGGCTCTCTTTGCAAAGGACGGTCAAATATTTCTGGGGTGCAATGTTGAATCGGCAACGTTTGCACCGGGCACTTGTGCGGAAAGAAACGCCATATTCATGGCCGTGGCGCAGGGCGTCAAAGATTTTGAAGCGATAGCAGTCGTCGGCGGCAAGACAGATACCTGTACGCTTGATTATTGCCCCCCTTGCGGGGTGTGTCGGCAGATGTTGGTAGAGTTCTGCAATCCGGAGGAATTCGTTATAATCATCGCAAAGTCAGAAAGTGAGTATTTTATAAAAACGTTGGAAGAACTCCTGCCGATGAGTTTTGGCCCGAAAAATCTATGGTAAAGCGATAAAGTAGTGAAAAGTGAATACAAAATAAATATTAATCTTGAATAATTTAGAGTTATGTGATAATATAATGGCGTACTGATCGGTGGTAAAGTAACCGAAATAATAATTGGAGGAAAAACAATGAAAACGAAAAAAGTTCTCAGCATGATCCTGGCAATCGTTATGGCATGTTCGGTTCTCGTCACACTCACAGCCTGTAATGACGAGGATACGGACAAAACCACCAAGGCGGGCGAAACCGGCAAAACAGACACCTATGAGATCGCATTGATTACGGACAAAGGCACAATTGACGACAAATCCTTCAATCAAGGCGCATGGGAAGGCGTTGTCCAGTACGCAACAGAGTTTAACAAAACACACAAGTATTACCAACCGACCGATGCGACAAGCAACGACTATATTGCAGCTATCGACCTTGCAGTAAAGGGCGGAGCAAAAATTGTTGTTTGCCCGGGTTTCCTTTTTGAAGTAGCTATCTATGATGTTCAGACCAAATATCCAACCGTTAGCTTTATCTTGCTCGATGGGGCACCGCACACAGAGGATTATTCCGTATTTAAGACAGAAAAAAATGTTGTTTCGATTTTCTATGCCGAAGAAGAGGCCGGCTTCCTTGCCGGTTATGCAGCAGTTAAAGACGGCATGAGAGGGCTTGGCTTCATGGGCGGCATGGCTGTGCCTGCCGTTATCCGTTTTGGCTACGGCTATATACAAGGTGCAGAAGCAGCAGCGAAAGAATTAAACCTTGATAAAGGTTCAATAAACGTTAAGTATTACTATACGGGCGATTTTAAAGCGAGCCCGGATATTGAGACGATGTCCGCAAGCTGGTACAATTCAAATATCGACGTCATATTTGGTTGTGGCGGAGCCGTCGGTAGCTCGGTCATGTCTGCCGCGGGAAAGATGGAAGACAAAAAAGTAATCGGTGTTGATGTCGACCAATCCAAAGAGTCCGAAACGGTTATCACCTCAGCGATGAAACTGCTCAAGAGGTCCGTTTATGACAACATTAAGGATCATTATAACGGCTCTTTCAAAGGCGGCGAGTCCCAGGTGCTTGACGCAAAAGTGGAGGCCGTAGGTCTGCCCATGGCAACATCAAAATTCACAACATTCAACCAAGCAGATTATGACGCCGTGTATGCGAAAATCGTCAAAGGCGATTACACAATCCTCAAAGATAACGAAGTCGGGAACGCCGGCGATCCAACAACGGCAGATGCAGCAAACAAGCTGCCTGCTATGGTAACAGAGTATGTTAAAGTTGACTACGTAAAGAAATAAGACGGCAAATCTCAAGCAAAGGGGGCGGGCATAGTTGTCCGCCCCTTTATGTAAATATAGTTTATATAGTTTGTATTTTTATCTCCAAGAAAGTGTGGGAGAGGTGAAGGCAGAAGATGGAAGATTATATTATTGAAATGCTTCATATAACAAAAGAATTTCCGGGTATCAAAGCAAATGATGATGTCACACTAAAAGTAAGACGTGGGGAGATTCATGCCCTGCTTGGCGAAAACGGTGCAGGGAAATCAACGCTCATGAGTGTGCTTTTTGGCTTGTTCCAGCAAGAGCAAGGCACCATCAAAATCAATGGTAAGCCGGTCAATATCAATAACCCAAATGATGCCAACGATTTAAACATTGGTATGGTGCATCAGCATTTTAAACTGGTACATAATTTTACCGTTCTTGAAAACATTGTTTTAGGGGTTGAAACCACAAAAAGCGGATTCTTGAAGATGAATGACGCCCGCGCCAAAGTTGTCGCACTCAGCGACAGTTATAAACTCAGGGTGGACCCGGATGCTACTGTTTCGGATATAACCGTCGGTATGCAGCAACGGGTGGAAATACTGAAGATGCTATACCGCGAAAATGAAATATTGATTTTTGACGAGCCGACGGCCGTTCTAACCCCGCAGGAAATCGACGATTTAATGCGGATTATGAGAGATTTAGTGAAGGAAGGCAAATCCATTATCTTTATCACGCATAAATTGGATGAAATAAAGGCGGTTGCCGACCGTTGTACGGTTTTGAGGAAAGGTAAATATATCGGAACGGTTGAGGTTGCCGACACATCAAAAGAAGAGCTGTCCGAAATGATGGTTGGCAGACCGGTCAATTTTATTGTTGACAAAGGCGTTGAAAATATTGGTGAAACAATCCTGAAGGTTGAAAATGTTAGCGTAAAGTCGAAACGCAGCAACAAGCGGTCTGTCAACAATGTTTCGTTTGACGTTCGCGCGGGAGAAATTGTCTGTATCGCCGGTATTGACGGCAACGGTCAAAGTGAACTTATTTATGCACTCACCGGGATGGAAAAACCGGAAAGCGGTAAAATTAGTTTACACGACACGGATATATCTAAATTTTCAATTCGCAAAAGAACACTTAGCGGCATAGCACATATTCCCGAAGACCGACAGAAATTTGGCCTGGTATTACAGTTTACACTCGGTCAAAACTTGGTCTTGCAATCATATTTCAGTAAGCGCTTCCAAAAAGCCGGTTTTATTAAATTTAAAAGTATCGATGAATATTCAAACGCATTAATTGAACAATACGACATCCGCAGCGGGCAGGGTGTGTTTACTCTTGCAGGCAATATGTCCGGTGGTAATCAACAAAAAGCAATATTGGCAAGGGAGATAGATAGGAACCCCGAATTACTCATTGCTGTTCAGCCCACCAGAGGGCTGGATGTCGGTGCTATTGAATACATTCATCAACAACTTGTCGCACAACGGGATAACGGCAAGGCTGTTCTTTTGATTTCTCTGGAACTGGATGAGGTCATGAATGTCAGCGACCGAATACTGGTTATTTATGAGGGTGAGATCGTAGCAGACCTTTACCCGAAGCAAACGAATGTCAGGGAGCTGGGGCTTTACATGGCCGGTTCCAAGAAGGGGGATGGCAATGAAAAAACCGAATAAAAACCCGTTGCTACGCACAAGCGTTATTACTTTTTCGTCATCGCTCTTGGCCATCGTTGTTGGTCTTCTTCTCGGGCTTGTCATTATGCTGGTTTCTAACCCAAGCGAGGCACTTGCAGGTTTTGCTGTGATTATAAAAGGCGGGCTGGAGGACGGAATGTCCGGTATCGGTCAAGTGTTTTATATCGCAACACCGATTATCATGACCGGTCTTTCGGTAGGGTTTGCCTTTAAAACCGGCTTATTCAATATTGGTGCCTCCGGTCAATTTATTTTTGGCGCTTTTGCCGCAGTATACATCGGTGTAAAGTGGACTTGGCTACCCGGCAGTGTTCATTGGCTTGTAGCGCTTGGGGGGGCCATGCTGTTTGGGGCTTTGTGGGGTCTTTTGCCCGGCATACTCAAAGCTTTCTTTAATGTGCACGAGGTTATTTCGTCCATCATGATGAACTACATCGGAATGAGCTTTGTCAATATGTTGGTGAAAAGAGCAGTGTATGACCAGCTGACCAACCGTTCATTTCCTGTAGCGGCATCGGCCAATATTCCAAAGTGGGGGCTTGATAAAATTTTCCCTTATTACAGTACCAACGGCGGTATTTTAATAGCACTGCTGTTTGTATTGGTCGTATATATTGTATTGAGTAGGACGACTTTTGGCTATGAACTAAAGGCTTGCGGTCACAACCCGCATGCCAGTAAATATGCGGGGATAAATGCAAAACGCAATGTCGTGTTATCCATGGTTATTGCCGGGGCACTTGCGGGCATCGGTGGCGGCTTGGTTTACTTGTCGGGTGCCGGTAAATATATTGCTGTGGTGGATTCACTGGCACCGGAGGGTTTTAACGGTATACCGGTTGCACTATTAGGCTTGTCCAATCCTATCGGCATCCTGTTTTCCGCATTGTTTATTGCGAATATTACGGTGGGCGGCTTTAACCTCCAGCAGTATGATTTTGTCCCGGAGGTTATCAATATCATTACAGCATTTATTATCTACTTTAGTGCATTTGCTCTTCTTTTTAAATCATTCCTTGGCAAAATATTATTAAACAGGCAAAGAGAAGATGATGATAAATCGGAAGAGGTTTCTCCCGATGCTCTGCAGGCAGACAAAAGCGACAAAGAGCCTCAACAATCTTCGACGGAAGGGGGCGACAGGCAATGACCGGTATGCAGGTTCTATATTTCCTCTCTCAGCAGACTATGTTCTTTGCTATTCCGCTATTAATCGTGGCGCTCGGCGGCATGTTTTCGGAACGCAGCGGTGTTGTGAACATTGCCTTAGAAGGCATTATGATTATGGGCGGTTTTGTGAGCATTCTTTTTGTTTATTTTACGCAAGACATCATTCACGGACAGTTGCTACTGATCTTGGCACTGCTTGTCGCAGGAGCGTCCGGTATTGTGTTTTCACTACTTCACGCTTACGCGTCAATCAATATGAAGGCGGACCAGATTATCAGCGGTACGGCGCTTAATATGCTCGCACCGGCAGTCGCAATTTTTACAGCAAGAATGATCAGGAGTGTCCAGCAAATCCCCTTTAAAAATCAGTTTCATATTAGGTCCGTTCCGGTTTTGGGTAAAATTCCGATAATCGGGCCAATGCTGTTTCAAAACGCTTATATCACCACCTATATAGGTTTCGCCATACTTGTGATATCGGCGATAGTGTTGTATAAAACAAGGTTTGGGCTGCGCCTGAGGGCCTGCGGTGAACACCCGCAAGCAGCCGATGCTGTGGGCATCAGTGTGTATAAAACCCGATATGCCGGGGTTATGTTATCCGGTATGCTTGGCGGCATGGGTGGTTTGATTTTTGTTGTTCCGACATCCACCGATTTTAATGCAGATGTTGCCGGGTACGGTTTTTTGGCCTTGGCGGTATTAATTTTCGGTCAGTGGAAACCGTGGCGTATTTTCTATTCCGCCTTGTTTTTCGGTATTTTAAAAACAGTTGCCGCTGCTTATTCGGCCATTCCATTTATTCAGGACTGGACAATATCCAGCGAAATCTATAAAATGATTCCATATATAGCAACCCTTGTTGTTTTGGCGTTTTCGTCCAAGCGTTCGCAAGCGCCTAAGGCTGCAGGCCAGCCGTATGACAAAAGTGGGCGTTAGCAAGGGGGGCCCCAGCCAGCTTTAAAAAGGAGCAAAAAAATGCGAACATACGACATTATCAAGACAAAACGCGACGGTGGATTTTTATCTACCGAAGAGATTGAGTATTTTATTGCCGAATACACGGCCGGGCGTATTCCGGACTATCAGGCGTCCGCCTTGCTCATGGCTATTTATTTTAACGGGATGAACCCACGCGAAACGACGGACCTCACCATGGCAATGGTTAATTCCGGCGAAAGAGCCGATTTGTCGGCTATTGAAGGGATTATAGTGGACAAGCATTCTACCGGTGGTGTGGGGGATAAAACAACTTTGGTCATAGCCCCAATAGTTGCGGCTTGTGGTGTGAAAGTTGCTAAAATGTCCGGCAGAGGGCTTGGGCACACCGGTGGCACCGTGGATAAGCTGGAATCCATTCCCGGCTTGCAGACGAGCCTCGACAAGGACAGATTTATTGAAATCGTCAATCGTACAGGGCTTTGCGTTATCGGTCAGTCCGGTAATTTTGCACCTGCGGACAAAAAACTGTATGCCCTACGCGATGGCACCGCAACTATCGAATCCGTCCCTCTTATTGCCTCCAGTATTATGAGTAAAAAAATAGCAGCCGGTTCCCACCGACTGTTGTTGGATGTCAAAATGGGTAGCGGTTCTTTTATGAAGAATTACAAAGATGCAAAAAACCTGGCGGAAACCATGGTCTCCATCGGTAAGGGCTTAGGCTTCCGAACGGTTGCGCTGATAACGAATATGGATGTCCCGCTTGGCTGTGCTATCGGCAACTCTTTGGAGGTTGTTGAGGCGGTCAATACGCTCAAGGGCACCGGCCCCGAGGATTTAACGGAAATTTGCATTATTCTTGCCGCAAACATGCTTTACATTGCGGACAAAGGTACGCTGGATGAATGTAAAGCGATGGCGAAGCAGGCCATCTACAGCGGAGCAGCACTCGAATGCCTTAAAAAAATGGTGACCGCTCAGGGCGGGGATGAATCATTTATTGAGGATACCGGAAAATTCATTCCGGCGAGGTATTTCCGAACGGTGACAGCGCGCAAGGATGGGTATATCATCAAAATGAATACGGAAAATTGCGGCATTGCCTCCGCTATGCTCGGTGCCGGCAGAGCGAAAAAAGAGGACGCGATTGATTTTGCTGCCGGCATTATTTTGGAAAACAAAATTGGTGCGCGTGTGCAACGCGGTGAGCCGATTGCCACCCTGTACGCGGAGCGGGAAGAACTTTTTGACACCGCGGCGGAAGAGTTCCTCGGTGCTATCGAAATCGGTGACGAACCGCCGGAGGGAACAAAAATTCTGCTCGGCAGGGTGGAAGATTGACTTGACAAAACTTGATTGGGAGCATATAGTAATCATATCAAGATAATTTGATGTGAGGTTTGTAAGCTTGGATAATACGCACGAAGAAAATGCAAAGGTATTTAAAGCCTTTTGTGACGAAAAACGCCTTGCCATATTGGCCTTGTTGCGCAGTGGGGAAAAATGCGCCTGCGTTTTGATTGAAAAAATGGAAATCGGGCAGTCTTCCTTATCCTATCACATGAAAATTTTATGCGAATCGGGCCTTGTAGAAAGCAGGCAGGAAGGCAAGTGGACCCACTACCGTTTGAGTGAACAGGGGAGTCAATATGCCGCAGAGCTATTAACCAAGCTTACCACTCCAACTGTGGCACAAATACCGGATAAATGTTAAATTCGGGAAAAGCCATCCCCAAGATGGTTTTTCTTTCGAACGATACATCAAGTTTTTTTGATATGACAATCTAATCTTAAAAGAAGAGAGGCACTTTTTTAATGAGCATACTTCGAAATATTTGGCTGTTCTTTCAAAATCAGGTGCTTGGAATGAAATGGCTCAACGCCTTAACCGGCAAATTGCTTTCATCCCTTGGCCTTGACGTGTCCGGGCGCATCGGCGGCAGCATTCAGTTTTTCATCTATGATGTGCTGAAAATTACCGTACTGCTTTGCGTTCTGATTTTCCTTATCTCCTATATCCAAAGTTACTTTCCACCGGAGAGAAGCCGAAAAATTATGGGTCGTTTCCGTGGTGTGGGGGCAAATATCATGGC
>CAZMSM010000063.1:0-11707 GCA_964568955.1 uncultured Eubacteriales bacterium
CGCTCGCTACCGTAAAGCGAATAATCGGTGTAAAATCATCGGGGGCAACGGGCATATCCATCACGCCGGGTTTGTAAAAAATGTTTGAGGTAAAGGCCATAACCAATGCCATTACTGCGGCAAGCGGACCGAGAATAAATTTCAGAATTTTTGTTTTACCGTTGAATAAGTCCATGAGAACATCTCCTTAAAAATATTTTGTGAAGCGGAGTATAATAAATAATTTTTACACAAATTATGGTTCTACTATATAGTAAAGGTGTCAAGAATGTCAGGGGGAGTTCTGTCTTGCTTTGCCTTATTTTACTTTATTTTACTTTACTTTACTTTACTTTAGCTGCCTTTGCCAAGTGTAGCGTTGTCACGGGGGGCGGTTCTATGATTTGTAACCAAATCTTTCGTATTTTGCCAGACCAAAACGCAAGATTATCGGTCAAAAAATCTGTGGCACTCAACAATCAGCTGCGCTGAACACTATAGAAAAAACTCTGTTGTCACCGACGAATCATAGAACCGTCTCGTGTTACCCCCATATATCAGTCTTTCAGTGCCGTAATCGGCACGACAAAGACTCCGTCCTCACGGCGGTATGCTGTGTTGGACATACCGCACAGGATGCACAGTTGGGCGGGAGGTTTACCGTTATCGTCGGAGGCAATTTCGTCCCGTATCTTCTTTAAATTGTCGGCCGCATCGTCAATTTGGTTTGCGCCCAGCTTAATTTCGAAGGCGCACCACTTTCCATCCGGTAGCTCTATCACCGCATCGATCTCTCGATTGGAATAATCCTGATAATGATACAGGTTGCCTCCGAACGCTTCCGCATAGATTTTTAGATCTCTCTCACAAAGCGCCTCGAACAAGAAGCCAAGTGTCTCAAGGTCATCCAAAAGTCTGGCGGGCGTTGCCTTTAGCAAAGCGCAAGCTAGAGAAGGATCGGCGAAGTGCCGCTTTTCTGCCTGCCTTGTGCGTGCCGAGGAGCGGATTTTTGCGGAAAACGGTGGCTGATTATCTGTGATGAACAGTCGGCTAAAAACATCCAGATATGCCGCAACGGTATCTGGGTCGACATCCTCGTCATCCGTTGCTTTTATGTCATTACTCAGCGTTTTATTGGTAACGGTAGTACTTTCGTTTCGGGCAAGGGAACGAAGCAGCAGCCGCATTTTTGTGACATCCCGCTTGATACCGTCTATCCGATACACATCATCATCGACAACGGCATTAAGGTACTCGGCGGGAAGCAGCACAGCCTGTTGCGTGGTCAGACCAAGATTTCCGGGCCATCCTCCGCGCACAATAAGTTCAATGAGTTTTATAAGATCCACTTCGCTGGTCATTGCCGGTGACAGCTCACCGTTGCAGAGCTTTTTGAGCGAAACCTTGCCGGATGAATCACCGGATTCATATAACGACATTGGCCTCATACGTAGCTTCGCAATCCTTCCGGCTCCACTGTGCAGTATACCCTTGTGATTCGGCGTCGCAGAGCCGGTCAGAATGAATTGCCCCTTCTCGCCTCTCTGATCTACTTGATGCCGAACAGCGTCCCAAAGCGCCGGAACCTCCTGCCACTCGTCAATCAGGCGCGGCGTTTCGCCCTCCAACACCAGCGATGGCGAAAGCTCAGCAAGTTTTCTGTTCTGAAAATTGCCGTTGGGATCGCCCAACATTATTTCACTTTTACTGTGACAAGATGATGTCCATGTCTTACCGCACCATTTAGGCCCCTCAATGCAGACTGCACCGAACGCGGAAAGATACTCGTCAATCTTCTTATCGATTATGCGAGGCGGTATTTGTTCTTGGCCATTGGCTTCACCTCTATTCACACTATACATCAATCCGTAATATTTTGCAAGTGCAATCCGTGAAATTCGCGAATCTCAATCCGTTTAATTTATAATGTGATGGGGGGCTCTCTCGTGTAACCGGTGCAAGTCGTTGCATAAAGGAAAGTTCGTTCCCCGCGTAGGGCTGCCATACATGGCGGCCGTTGTTCCCGGTGGTTGGTCGCGGCGTGCCGTGGCTTGGGTGAATCGATAGGAGAATCCTCAGTCGCTTGTGAGCGACAGCTCCTTTGTTAAAGGAGCCTTTAGTTGTCTTTTTACCGAGGAAGGTGGCACGAAGTGGCAGAAGGAGTTGTTCCCCGCGTAGGATTGCCAAACATATTGGCTTAGACATATTACGATTCTTATGGTAAAATAAAATCTGTCGAAGACCGTTTCTGTGTTACGATGGTTCATCATAAATAGATGCACATCATCTACCACTTATGCCACAAAAACGACCATGTATGGTTAATTGGTGGCAGTAATATCTTAATTGCCATATACTGTAAATGCAACAAAAAGGGGGCGAAAAAATGCAAATTGAAATAAAAATTGACAGTTCAGTCACCGAGCCAAAGTTCATTGTTGTAACGGATAAAATGACGGATGAACTCCACGACATCATCAAAAAGCTCACGGAAGAAACGCCGCAAATAATTTCCGGTTTTCGCGATGATAAACTTGAAATACTGGAACAGTCTGACATTGTTCGGGCTTATGCCTCTGCAGGCAAGGTTTTCGCCGTGACCGGTCAAGGTGAATACCTGCTACGGCTACGACTTTACGAGTTGGAGGAACGCCTTGACAAAAACACTTTTGTTCGGATTTCAAATGCAGAGATAGTCAATCTGAAGAAAATAAAAAGCTTTGATTTAAGTTTTGCCGGGACGATTTGCGTTTCATTGTCCAATGGTTCGGTTAGTTATGTTTCAAGGCGCTATGTTGTCAAAATTAAGCAGTTATTAGGAATATGAGGTGAAAACAATGAAAAAGCAGGCATTTTTACGAGGACTCTTAGGCTTTCCTATGGGCATAGCATTGGGGTACATGATAACGATATTTATTTCGATTGCTTTGGGGCAAGGGCAGTACATACCTTGCGTACCTGAGTTGGTTGATACAATGGGCAGTGAACTTAACGCTATCATTTTTCAAACGGTGCTGTCCGGATTATTGGGGTCCTCTTTTTCGGCGAGCTCTGTAATTTGGGAAATTGACAGTTGGAGTATTGCCAAACAAACAGGTATTCACTTTTTAATTACAGCGTTTGTTATGATGCCCATTGCTTATTTTACAAACTGGATGGAGCACACGTTAATCGGGTTTTTATCATACTTTGTAATTTTTGTAGTCATCTTTGTTGCTGTTTGGTTTTTTCAATACTTTGGTTGGCGGAATAAGATAAAAAAAATGAACGCCAAGGTCAAGGAGAAGCGAGAAAACTAAAAGCACATTCACAAGCAAGAATGATTATCATAATAACTTCGCAAAAATTTCACCATGAACGCAAAACAACTACAGTTTTCGCAACTTTCGTTTGTGAAAACTGTAGTTATCTTTTTGTCTGTTGTTTCCGGTGGTTGGTCATGGCATGTTGACCGCGATAAATTGGTCGGTGAATCAGAGAACTGTCCCCGTGTCGCCCCCGTGTCGTGTTTTCCCTACGTCCCTTGTTAAAGGGAAGGGGACCGCCCGCGGCGGTGAAGGGATTGCGTTCCCCGCATAGAGTCATGGCGTGTTGACCGGGGCAAATTGGTCGGTGAATCAGAGAATTGCTCCCGTGTTGGCGTTATCCGGACGAACAAAGTTCGCCCCTACACAAGTACGCCAATTCATTTTTTCTCCGCCACCAACGCCTGATACCTTTCCATCAAATCTGCCACCCGCTCCGCCTCGGTAGTAAAGCCGTTCCCGACCTGCCTGAAAAACATGTGTTACCGGTACATCATAACCGCCTTATGTGCTATCTGTTTTAATGCTTTGATCGTTTCGTCATCTGCGCCTTCGGGTTTGAACTTGTTGGGTATAATGCCTTTGCCTGTTAAGACTTCATACCAAACGGCAGCCAAAAGATAACGGCCGTAAGTGAGGCTGGCGTGGAATCCGTCGCGGTTCAGGCTCAGCGGGTTACCGTCCCCACAAACCGTATCAAAAAGTGGGTTTGCACGGGCAAGCTGTATGGCTTCGCCGCAGGGGATAATCCCTACCGGAGCGTCGTTGAGCCCGCCGAGGATAAAGGCTGCGTTTTGATAGGCGGCTTTGATGCTGTTGAACATAAAATCCGAACTATTTTGATATTCCGATAACCGGTCAAAGCCTTTTTCATAAGACCAAGTTTGGTGAAGTAGGATTTCGGCGTCCGGTTGGTAGGCACGAACGAAATGAAAGAGGTTTTCGATGAAGGGGTAGAATGTTTTTTCCTTGCCACTGAGGATGCTTGCCTGCTGAAAAGTGATAAAATCAAAATCATCGCTTTCAAGGGCTTCTTGCAGGGAAAGGGTTTTTTCCGTCTCCTCACCGTTGACGGTGACATAGTAATCGGATACTTCGCTGAGTGCGTTTGCCCAATGCAGTTGGAGTGAGCAGCCGCCGATACACAAGCTGACGACTTTTACATTTACGCCGCCGGCCGCTGCAATTTGGTGAAGCCATTGGGATGCGTCGTCGGAAAAACTGTTGCCTATTGCGAGAATTTTCATCAATGGGACCAACCTTTCATAGCTAATCAGGGAATGGGGACAGTTGATTTTTTGCTCGGTTATTTATTTGCTATTTTGAGCAGGGTGTTTGGCAAAACTTTTTTAACCGTAAGTTTGATGTTGAAAACGGCTTGCTGTCTTTTTCGGTATCGGTTGTTTTGTATGTTTAAAAAATCAACGTGGGTAAGCCATCGAATATTTTTGTAGAGACCGGATTTTTTTAGCATTCGCTTATTGTTTTTAACCTTGGTTTTGATGGGGCTCCAACAATAGTCGAACAGGAGCCCGTGGGGTTCGCACCAGATCATAAATGTTTTGATTTTTTTGAGGTTCACTCGGTCGGCGTTTATATCAAAGCCAAAGTCTTTGGGGTCGGCACCGGTGGCGACGATACCCATAATGGTCCTGAAACACTTTTCACACCGACAACAGTTGCCGCCGTCTTTTGATTCCCAGCAGGCTCTGAGAAAAATCGGCAAGTCGCTTTCTTTTTGGAAGCGAATAATTTCATCGATTTTTTGCTGCCTGTCCAAATCAAAACTGTCGTGAACCGTGCGGCAAGAGCCGATGACCAAATGCTCGTCAATCGATGGGTAAGAGGCGGAGTGAACGTTCTTGTCCCTGTTGCAAAGTGACGCGCCGATGTACTGGGTGCTTATCTTATGTAGCCAAACATAGGGGGCGGAATGGGCGGTGATGGCAATGCCGTGTTGCAGGGAACCCCACCAGCCTCTGTCGGTAAAAGGGGCGCACAACTTATCCAGTTCGCGGTAGTTTAGAACCTGACGGAAATTGGTTTTGATAAACGTTTTTTCGAGCCCGAAAGTCAAAGCGGTCTTGGTCGTGTTTTCTTTGACCTTGGCCCAACCCTCGATGTCCCTTAGCATCATGTCCGAGCCCCAAAGCGTCATGAGTGCCGGTTTATCCTCAAGATTTCTTATCAGGGTGCAAACGCTGTCGACTCCCCCGCTGAAAAACGCGGCAGTTTTATCTGTTTTTGTATAAGTGCAATCCACGATATTCTGAACTGCCAAAGAACCGCCCAAGGACGCGCGGGGAAACATATCGACATAACCTTGCTTGATCAGTTCAACATGTTCGACAAAATCTTTGTCGGCGGATTCGGCCCAAAGTATGGAGTTTGTCACCCAGGCAATCGGTAAAAAATTTGCAAGGAAAGGGATGGCTACTATCGCCGGGGGTACTGCGGAAATGTCTTCACTGTACTCAATAAAAAAAGGTTCTTGCAGATTGAAATATTTTTCAATCTCATCGCTGACCGAATAATCAAAAAATACCCGGTTACCGGTTATTTCAACCGAATTGAGTTTAATCTCGCCCACATTACACAACCCTTCAGTCAATAGAAATAATATCGTCCAGACGCACGTGTCCCCAAAAAGTATGGTTATAAATGACGGACTTGTCGGCAGCCTTTACTTCCGGCAACTCAAAAGCGATGGCATCTGTTATGTGGTCAAGGACGACGGATTGACCGCTAGCATCACTTTCATACAGGGCAAGGCTTGCTTTGTAAGGGCCGGGGAACAGTTTGGCGGTGTCGAAACAAAGTGTTTGCGAATAGCTTGCCCCCGCCCCCGCATCGCAAAGTGCCCCCGAAAGAGCAATACCCGCAGGAGAGTCATCGTTGAACTTGACAATCATCCTGAGCTTTACGCCGCACACGGGAACCAAACAAGACCAGCCCAGTTTGAACTTCATTATGGAATGCTCGCCCGCAAGCCTCTCGAAATCGTCCAACATTTCAAGCGATTCAAGCCTTGCCTGATTGGTTGAAACCGAGGCCCTTTGCGCCGATTTCAAATCAAAACAACCGTTGCGGCTCTGTCCGGTTTCGTCCAGATAAAAGCGGATGCCCTCCCCTGTCTCGCCGTCAAAAACAAGTTGACCGTTTTGCAGTACAAGGACCCTGTCGCACAGTTCACGGATAACGTTCATCTGATGGCTGACGCACAGGATGGTTTTGTTGCTTTGGGCGATGGCGTTCATTCTGTCCATGCACTTGCGGCGGAACTTTTGGTCGCCTACCGCTAAGACTTCATCAATAATCAAGATGTCCGGCTCCAAATGTGAAGCGACGGAAAAAGCTAACCGCACATACATTCCGCTGGAATAGCGTTTGACCGGGGTGTCGATAAACTTACCGATTTCCGAAAAAGCCACGATTTGATCAAACTTAGCGTCAATTTCTGTTTTGGTCATGCCCAAAATCGCACCGTTTAGGTAAACGTTTTCCCGCCCGGTAAGCTCCGGATTAAAGCCCGTGCCGACTTCCAACATGGAGGCGGTTTTGCCGAGCAATTCGATGCGCCCCCTTGTCGGTTCCGTAATGCGGGAAAGTAGTTTAAGCAAGGTGGATTTGCCGGCACCGTTTTTACCGATGATGCCGACCCGTTCGCCCTGTTTGATATTAAAATTAATATCGCTCAACGCCCAAAAATCTTCTTTGCTTTGCCGCGGGAAGATTTTTAAAAAGCGGGCGGTTTTGCCCACAAGCGTGACAGACGCTTTGCGGTTGTGCTTGATGATATATTTTTTGCCGATATGTTCGGCTTTGATGACGGTTGGTTTGTCTGTCATAAAGCACCCCCATTATAAAATATCCGTAAAGTAGGGCAAGGGCTCTGCTCTTGCCGAGATTCATAATTTTAGAAGTTTCCGTCGAAGGTAGGCACTTGCCCTAGATCAAGTCGATGATGGCGTGTTTATTGTTGCTCGCGTAAACGAGGGAGTTCGGCAAGAGCAGAGCCCTTGCCCTACACTTAATGGACGAGGAGGTTTTACACGATGTCGACGAAGGTGCGCTCGCCTTTGCGAAAACGAAGGATTCCAAGTGGCAGCAATAGGGCTAACCAGGCAAGTGTGATGAGAAAGGATGGCAAATGAAAGCTGTTACTGCCGATGATGCACCACTTGAAGGCGTTGACGGCGCCGGCGACGGGGTTTAACATATAAATCAATGCGGCCTTAGGGGACAGGGAGGCCGTAATATAGGCAAAGGAATAGACAACCGGGGTCACATATTGGCCGATTTGAAGCAGAAACGGAATCGATTGATTTAAGTCCCGATGCTTGATATTACAAGGTGCTAAAACCAACCCGGCGACAAACCCTAACAGCAAAGGCAAAAGCATAAAAACAGGCAAGAGAAAAAGCCGCTCCCATGGCGGCGGATATTTAAAAATTGCTAGCATAATAAAAAGAACCGCAAGAGAAATCAGCGCATCCACCACTAGTGCGGCGGCCTGGCCGAGCGGGGCAATAATCCGTGGGAAATACACTTTTTTCAAAAGGTCGGCATTGGTCAAAAAGCCCGAGGCGGCTACGGTTAGCCCCCGCGCAAAAAGGTTCCAAGCAATCAAGCCGGCGTACACCATAATGGGGTAAGGGGTGGCGCCATCCGAAGGCAGCTTTGCAACCGTTCCGAAGAGGAAGCTCATAATAAGCATGTTGACAAGGGGGCTGATAACCGACCATCCCAATCCGATAACCGTCTGCTTGTAGCGCACGGTGATGTCTCTTTTGGCAAAGGTAGCGGCAAGCCCTTTGTATCGCCATATATCCTTCCAATACTGGGCATTTTTTGCGTTTGGCTCAATGACCGTTTTTAACAAAATTTTTGCCTCCAAAACAAATAGCCCTCCGGCAAAGCAGGAGGGCTAAAAGTCAATTATTTTTACTCCCCGGCATCAAACATATAAGCTGCTTCGTAAGAAATTTCTATAGCCTTTTCGATGCATTCGGGGCTGATGTTATCGTAGGAATCGTGACGGGTGTGGTAATACAGTTGGGGGTCGTGGTCAACACCACCGAGCCCTACCGAGCGCAGACCTGCTTGGGTAAAGGCGGCGGCATCTGTTGAACCGGGGTATATATCAGCGCGTGGTAGGTCCTGCCCGACCTTTTTACCTGCGGCAATCAGTAAGTCGGCCAAAGCCTCATCGTTATGCACCGTGCCGGTTTGATCGCGGGTATAAACGGCCAAGTGACGACATTCGCGAAGTGTTTCAAGTGGAATGATGACCGTGTCAATTTTGTTAAGTTCCTCGGCATGTTTTTTAGAAAAAGCTTTTGCACCGCGCAGCCCCGCTTCCTCCGAACCTGTAATCAGACAACCAACCTCGGTGTTTTCAAAACGAAAATCATTTTCTGCCATTTCCTTGAGAATAGCCATGGAAGCAAAGCAGGCGGTAAGATTGTCATTGGCGCCATCAACGATTACTTTCCAGTTGATGAAGAACATGATAGCGATATAGGCCGGAATAAAAATCAGCAAGATAATTGAAATCACGTTCCAAAAACGGTTGAAATCCGGAGTGCCTGCAATCAGGTAGGCCGGTATAAAGATAACGGAAATGAACAAGCCACCGATGGCTCCGCCAATAACGGGGGCTAATGTTTTTATCTGGCCGTGCAGGGAATAGGTCCATTCCCATGCGGCATCGGCATGGCCGCCAAAGATAATGCGTCTTTTGGTTTCGCCATGCGGTTTGCGAACAGCATAAACATTTTTTGAAATAGCTTTTGGGAAAAGGAAATCAACGAATTTACGATAAAGAAGGAACTCGAATACAAACATTAAAAAAGCGAGTGTTACTAAGATCGCGGCAATCCATGTGAGGGTAGTGTTAGGGTTGAAGCGGTTTAAAAAGAAAAGCACCGAGGCTATG
The DNA here is from genome assembly GCA_964568955.1 of uncultured Eubacteriales bacterium. Classification (GTDB taxonomy): domain Bacteria; phylum Bacillota; class Clostridia; order Oscillospirales; family Acutalibacteraceae; genus UBA1447. The sequence continues at coordinate 9,223 of CAZMSM010000063.1, forward strand.
ACGCCGAAAACCGCCGAGATGGGGATGAAGCCCATAAATGCCTTGGGGCTCAATTTAAACTCTTCTACAGTAACTTCATCTGCCCACGGTTCAAGCTCTTTGGCAAAATAATCTTGGGCATCTCTTTCCGACTGCGTGCCGGGACCTCGGTTTTTAAAAGTTTTGCATACATGGGTGATTCCCTTGACGACAAAATCCATAGTGGAGTCTTTTACAGGTGGGGACATCTTATCTTTTGGGTTTGGCATGCTTGTCGCTCTCCTACTCTATACAATATTATTTTTTGTTACGTCGCCGCAACAATGTTTGTACTTTTTCCCACTGCCGCATGGGCAGGCTTCGTTCGGGCCGACTTTTTTGCCTTTGCGTACAGTCCTGCCTTTTTCACTGCCATCTGCGCTTGTGCCGCCGCCGCTCGTGGCGGTAATTTTAGCGGCTTGTTCGCGCTTTGTCTCCCGCTCGCCGCGGATAACGACTGTCAGCATTTGCCGCACCGTATCCTCGCGTATGGAGGTGCTCATTTCGTCAAACATATCGTAGCTTTCCTGCCGATAGGCTACCACGGGGTCTTGTTGCCCGTAGGCGCGCAGGCCGATTCCCCGCTTTAATTCCTCCATGGCGTCGATATGATCCATCCATTTATTGTCAACGTTTCTCAATAAAATCATGTTTTCAAGCCGGCGCATAATGGGCACGCCAACTTCGTCAATCCCGAAGGTCTTTTCCCGCTCCTCGTAAAGAGTGACCCCGCGTTCCAATAAAAGCTCTTTCACTTCGTTTCCTTCAAAACCATCCGCAAAATCATCCGGGCCGGTCAGCCAGCCCAAGAATTTTTCACGCAGTCCTTCGATGTTCCACTCTTTTCGCGGCAATGCGGCGGAGCAGTAAAAATCAACCGACTCGTTGATAGTTTCCTCCAGCATTTTCAAGATATACGGTTTAAGGTCCTCGCCTTGGAGCACCTTGTTGCGTTGCTCGTAAATGATTTCTCTCTGGCGGTTCATGACATCATCAAACTGCAGCACGTTTTTACGTGTGGCAAAGTTGCGACCTTCAATTTTCTTTTGTGCGCTTTCGATGGTGTTGGAGATCATTTTGTTTTCAATCGGCATGTCCTCGGGTGCTTTGAGTGCGTCCATCACCCTTGTCAAGCGTTCGCCGCCGAACAAGCGCATGAGGTCATCCTCGAGTGAAATGTAAAAACGACTTTCACCCGGGTCACCTTGGCGCCCTGCACGCCCGCGCAGCTGGTTGTCAATACGGCGTGACTCGTGGCGTTCCGTACCAATAATAAACAGCCCGCCCGCTTCGCAAACCCTTGCGGCTTCGGCAGCGGTCATTTCGCGGTATTTTTTATTCAAAGCGGTAAAATCTGCCCTGGACTGAATGATTTCCTCGTTATCCGTTTCCGCATAGCCGGTGGCCTCGACAATCAGCTCTTCCGAGTAGCCCATGCGGCGCATTTCTGTTTTGGCAAGGTATTCCGAGTTGCCCCCGAGCATGATATCCGTGCCGCGCCCGGCCATGTTTGTGGCAATGGTGACCGAGCCGAATTTACCTGCCTGCGCGACAATTTCAGCCTCTTTATCATTAAACTTCGCGTTCAAAACCTCATGCTTGATGCCTGCTCGTTTAAGCAGTGTGCTTAAATACTCGGACCTTTCAATGGAAACCGTACCCATGAGTACCGGTTGTCCCTTTTCGTTGCATTCCTTGATTTGTTCGATAGCGGCTTCAAACTTTGCTTTTTCGGTTTTGTAGACAACATCCGGGTTATCTTTTCGAATCATCGGCATGTTGGTCGGTACTTCGACAACATCCAGACTATAAATTTCTTGGAACTCTGCACTTTCGGTCATGGCCGTGCCGGTCATACCGGAAAGCTTTTTGTAAAGTCTGAAATAATTCTGAAAAGTGATGGTGGCGAGCGTTTTGCTTTCGTGCTCGACAGTAACGCCTTCCTTTGCTTCTATAGCTTGGTGCAAACCTTCGTTGTAGCGCCGCCCGAGCATAATGCGCCCGGTGAACTCGTCAACAATCAGCACCTTACCGTCTTTTACCACATAGTCGGTATCCCTGTGCATTACGCCGATAGCCTTGACGGCTTGGTTTATATGGTGTAAAAGGGTCATATTTTCGGCATCCATCAAGTTTTCCAAGTTGAAGGCTGCTTCTGCCTTTTCCACACCGCTTTTGGCAAGCGTTGCGGTTTTGGCTTTTTCGTCAACAATGTAGTCGCCTTGTGCGACATCCTCTGCGTTTTCTTTGGAATCGATTTCTTTAACCTTCGCCATAGTGAGTGTTCTTACAAAGGCGTTGGCTTGGCGGTAGAGGTCTGTGGATTGGTCGCCTCTGCCGGATATAATCAGCGGTGTCCTCGCCTCGTCAATAAGGATGGAGTCCACCTCGTCAACAATACCGAACTCGTGCCCTCTTTGCACCTTTTGTTCTATATAGGGCACCATGTTGTCGCGCAGGTAATCAA
>CAZMSM010000064.1:0-11385 GCA_964568955.1 uncultured Eubacteriales bacterium
TGGATTGAAATAAAGTTGCATCTGCTTTAATAGCTGTTTCCAGTGGTCGCCCCTCGCGTGGGGGGCGTGGATTGAAATACAGGCAATGCAAAGGGCAGCTGATGTCGCGTCAGTCGCCCCTCGCGTGGGGGGCGTGGATTGGTTTATACCCAACCTTCACAAATAATCCCTGCCCACACAAAAGTGTGGGCTATCTTTTTACTCCCTCTTGTGGTAATATTTATCCGTTATATCTCTGACTCCCACGAGCAGTAAGTGCTCCTAATTTGAAATAAGGTCGAGGCTGTATATATGGAAGGAAACGGTGCTTCAAGAAAACCGAATATCAATCAAAAAATAAGTGCAAGGGTAACGCCGGCAAGAATAATTATTACAGGGTTCATTTTGCTGATACTTTTTGGTGCATTTTTGTTGGCATTACCGATTAGTGCGAAAAGTGGGCATGCTACAGGGTTTTTCAATGCGCTGTTTACGGCAACTTCATCCGTTTGCGTGACCGGGCTTGTTGTTGTGGATACGAATACCTATTGGTCTTTGTTTGGCAAAATTGTAATTTTGGCTCTGATACAAATTGGGGCACTCGGCATTATGTCGGTTGTTACAATTTTTGCTGTTGTTACGGGTCGGTCGCTCGGTTTAAAACAGAGGCTTGCTTTGAAGGAATCGATAAGCAACTATTCGCTTGAAAACATTACAACCGTTTTTAAGGGTATCCTAAAATTGTCGCTCATTATTGAGGGTATTGGTGCCATCGTTGTGTCCTTTGTTTTGATACCGATTTATGGGCCTTTCGTTGGTGTCGCGAAAAGTGTTTTTCACTCGGTGTCGTCATTTTGTAATGCCGGCTTTGATGTCTTCGGTAGTGAAGGGGATCAATTTACAAGCATTACGAACTTTAACACCAGCTATGTGATGGTTTTGACGACGGCTTTTTTGATTATTGTGGGCGGGTTAGGGTTTATTGTTTGGAGCGACATTGGTCACAATAAAAAGTGGTCACGGTTTGCCATGCATACGAAAATTGTTTTGCTCATGACAGTTGTGCTGCTCACCGCCGGTACTGTTGTTTATATGGTTTTTGAATCGAAAAACACGATGAATGGGATGGCGCTGCATACGAAGCTCCTAAATGCATTCTTTCATTCAACGTCGGCAAGAACGGCCGGCTTTAACTCGCTTCCGGTTGGCGAAATGCAAACGTTACCCAGCCTTTTTACAATTATTCTTATGTTTATCGGCGCGGCCCCGGGGTCTACGGCAGGAGGGGTCAAGATAACGACTATCTTTGTGCTGGGGGCAACGATGTTTTCTTTCCTGCGGGGGCATCACGATGTGCAAGTGTTGGAGAGACGGATTACAGCTGAAACGATTTACAAATGTGTTTCAATCTTTTTGTTAAGCATAACGCTTGTTACCGTTACAACAATGGTTCTTCTCGTCAACAATGAAGGAAGCTTGATGCAAACGCTTTTTGAGTCCGTGTCCGCCTTTGGAACGGTGGGGTTGTCAACCGGCATCACTACCAGTCTCAGTGATGTCAGCAAAGTTCAACTTGTTATCACCATGCTCCTTGGCAGAGTTGGTACAATAACTGCGTTTGCCGCATTAACGTCCGGCGAAGGGAAAAACAATTTAGCATACAGGTGCCCGGAAGGGAAGATTGTTGTCGGTTAACACATGCCAACTGAAAACAGTCGGCGAAGAAAGGGATGACTACAGTAGTGAAATCATTTATTGTTCTGGGACTTGGGAGATTTGGCAAAAGCTTAGCACTAACACTGTATGACTTGGGTTACGAAGTGTTGGGCGTAGATGGGGACGAAAAAATTGTTAATGGTTTTTCCGATCGTATAACCCGCACGATACAAGCGGACATTACAAGTGAAGAATTTTTGCGGTCAATTGATGTTAGCAAGTTTGATGCGGCTGTCGTTGCGGTGGGGTCCAATACACAAGTGAGCATGATGGCAACCGTTTTGTTGAAGGAATTACTGGTGAAGTTTGTCCTCGTCAAGGCTAAGGATGACTTTGAAGAAAGAATACTCTACAAAATCGGTGCCGACAAAGTTATTTTACCGGAAAAGGATATGGGCGTTAAGGCGGCACACAATCTGGTGGCTGATAGTTTCTTTGATTTGATAGAAATATCATCTGAATACAGCATAACAAGCGCAATCGCGCCCGGGTCATGGGGCGGCAAAACGCTTGGCGAGCTTGGCGCAAGGGCAAGGTACGGGACGAACATTTTGGCCATAAAAAACAAGGGCGGCGCCAACATAATGCCAAACGCAAATACTGTCGTTGATGAGGGTTCGGTGCTGGTCATTTTAGGAACGAACAGCGATATAAAAAAATTCGCCAATGTTAAATGAACGTTATAATTTAACATATTGACCATCAAAAATCATTGAACGAGTACCCTGCGAGAGGAGTTTTGCTTTATGAAGGACGGTTTTATCAAGGTTGCCGCAGGTTCTGTTGCGGTTACCGTGGCGGACACGAAAGCCAATACCAAAATGATTAAAGAGCAGATTGACCGGGCTGACGCGGCGGGCGTAAATCTGCTTGTGCTGCCGGAACTTTGCATTACAGGCTACACGTGCGGGGATTTGTTTTATTCCGATACGCTTTTAGGCTCTGCCGTTGGGGCACTTGAGGACATATGCCGCCATACAGCCGAAAAATATCCCGTGGTGGTAGTCGGTCTGCCGGTAAAATACCGCAGTAAACTGTATAACTGTGCGGCTGTTGTGCATCGCGGCAAAGTGCTGGGGCTGGTGCCAAAAACGCATTTGCCCAACTATGCGGAATTTTATGAAAAACGCCAGTTCACCTGCGGGGATAAACTGCTCAACCGCAACGCCCATGCCAAAATAAACGGCAAGGCCGTGCCTTTAAACGCCCGGTTGCTGTTTTGCCACGATACCATGGAAGATTACCGCTTCGGCGTTGAAATTTGTGAGGACCTCTGGGCACCCAACCCGCCGAGTCACGACATTTGCCGCGCGGGGGCGCTTATTATTGCCAACCCTTCCGCTTCCAACGAAGTGGTTTCGTCGCAAGAATATCGCCGCTTGCTTGTTGGTTCAACATCGGCGCGGCTGATTTGCGGTTATGTTTATTCGAACGCCGGGCCGGAGGAATCCACGACAGACGTAGTTTTTTCCCGCCACCACATCATCAGCGAAAACGGAACCCTGCTTGCGGAAAATAAACCGTTTGAGGAGTGCGATTTGCTGGTAACGCAACTGGATTGCGCTCACCTTGCCAACGAAAGGCATAGGATGACCGGTTTTACTTGCGTGCCGGATGAATCTTATACGGTTGTACGGTTTAAGCAAACGATTAAAGAAACGGCGCTTACCCGCATGGTGGAAAAAAATCCATTTATCCCGGCGGATGAGGCCCTGCTGCATGAACGTGCGGAAAAGATATTGAGTATCCAAGCATATGGGCTGAAAAAACGCTTGGAGCATATCCGTTGTGATACGGCGGTGGTCGGCATTTCCGGCGGGCTGGACAGTTGCCTTGCTTTGCTCGTTATGGTGCGCACGATGGATATGATGCACCGTTCGCACAAAGATATTATCGCCGTTACCATGCCTTGTTTTGGCACCACCGAGCGCACAAAATCAAATGCCGAAAAATTAAGCGAATATTTTGGTGTAACACTAAAGCAAATTGACATAACAAAAGCGGTGCAACAACATTTTAAGGATATTAATCATAGCGGCACCGTTTACGACGTTACTTTTGAAAACGCGCAGGCGAGGGAGCGCACCCAAGTGCTTATGGACATCGCCAACCAGGCAAACGGAATTGTCGTGGGGACAGGGGATTTATCCGAGCTTGCGCTCGGCTGGGCAACTTATAACGGTGACCATATGTCTATGTATGGGGTGAATTCCTCCGTGCCGAAAACACTCGTGCAGCACATCGTGCGCTATGCGGCTCTTAAAGCGGACGAAACCCTGTTGGCCTTGCTGATGGATATTTTAAACACACCGATTTCCCCGGAATTGCTGCCTGTTGATGAAAAAGGCTGCCCCGGCGCGAAAACGGAAGAAGTCGTCGGGCCGTATGAATTGCATGACTTTTTTCTTTACTATATGTTGCGACTTGGGTTTTCACCCTCAAAAATACGCAGGCTTGCAAACTATGCCTTTGCAGGCGTTTATTCAGACGAGCTTATCTTAAAATGGCTTAAAGTTTTTATCGGGCGCTTTTTTAGCCAGCAATTTAAGCGTTCCTGTATGCCCGACGGGCCGAAAGTCGGGTCTGTCAGCCTTTCGCCAAGGGGCGACTGGCGTATGCCGTCGGATGCCTCCGCCAAGCTCTGGATGGATGAATTGACGTAGGGGCGAACTACGTGTCGTCCGCATAAATACCCAGGTTGAATCGATAAAACGAGTGCAATTCCCGTAGGGGACTATATTTCTATTTCGCGAATTTTATCCGATAGATTTAGGAGCAACAATAATGCAAAACAAATGGCGTGATATTGCGTTGAAGATGACGCAGTTTTTATATGGTCGTAACGGCTTTGATAAATTATCGGGATTTTTACTAATAAGCGGTATGCTTATTAACGGCGTTAATTCATTGATAAGGGTATGGCGGCCGTCTTTGGCAATCGCCACCATGCTATCTGTATTGTCATTCCTTCTCTTTATTTTTGCGGTTTTTCGCATCATGTCGCGCAATGTCGCTAAGCGTCGTACGGAAAACTTTAAATTTGAAAACTTGCTTAAACTGCTTGGTATTGGCAAAATCATTGCCGGCGTAAAAAGCCGCACGAAAAACCTTGGCCTGCGAATCCGTTATAGGGGGACACACCGCTTTCGTCGGTGCCCCAAATGCAAAAACTTTCTGCGGTTAACAAAGAAAAAGGGCAAGTGTGAGATCAATTGCCCGCGTTGCGGTCAAAAGATGAAAGTCAGAATATGGATTTAAAAACCTACCGGGCAACTGCACATGGAAAGCAGCTGCCCGGTAAGCTTATATTTTTGTGGTTTAATATCGTCCGATAGCCTCAAATGGGATTTGCTCGAATTCGGTGAGCTTTTTCAAAACCGGTGCGTTATCCCGCAGCAAATAATTGCCACCCGTAAAGTCAACAAAACCCGGGTTGAATAGCGTAAGGGTAGCCGGGTTATTTTCAACAGTGCTGTAGGTGTAAACACAGGCCGCTATGCGCCCAATAATGCCGCTGCGGTCAACAATAATGTTGTTTTTTATCACACTGAAAGCGGGGTTGACGGCGAAATAGGGGTTGTCGACATCATCAAAATCGTGTGTCACTTTCGCCAACTGCGGGTACCTTGCCTTCCAAAGGTCGGTTTGGTAAGGGGAGCTTAAGAGCTGCTTCCACATACCGGCATCAAGGCTGTTGACATGCCCTCTAAACCAACCATCGTTAACAACACCGTCCCTTGCTCTGTCGTCATAGTGGATGGCCGTACCTGCATTGATAATAATATTGTTATAAACGTTTAGGTCTCGCCCGCCGCCAAGTAGAAAACCGCATTTGGGGATGTTCACCAGAATATTGCCATAGGCGGTTTGGCCGGCAAGCGCATCGTCCCAATAAATACCGTCCGGCTTGAACTCGCCGGAGCCGATGTTGCTAATGCTGTTGTAGCGTACCACATCGCCGTAAGCCGTCAAGTCCCGCCCGGCATAAATAGCGCCGGCATCGCTTGACTGTTTGACGACATCATAAATTTTGTTGTATTCAATCATTTGGTCGTTGCCACCGTAGGAAATGGCCATGTGCGGTGCGTCGTGTATTTCGTTGTGGGAGCAGGTGTTGCCGACACCCTTTAGTGCGACCCCCGCCCAATACGTTTTGTAAATTTCGCCGTAGTGATGGATGTGGTTATTGTCCGCAATGTTGTTGCCACGGGTTAAGGTTGTTCTCTCGCCGCCGCTTAAAGTGATACCACCTTTGCCCATGCTTTTTATTTCATTGCCGACAGCCTTGTTGTTATAGCCGTTGATTATAATGCCGGAACCCGCGCAGTTTGAAATAAGGCAGTCCTCAACCGTGTTGGCATTGCCGGCCACGTTCACCGCATCCCCCCTGGTTCCTTTTAAGTCGAAGCCTTTTATGATAATGTTTTCGGCATTGTCGATGTTGATGATATTTTTGGTGGTAATTGAAAGATTGATGACCGCTGTGCCCATATCCTGCGTGGGGTATAGGTAGAGCATCCCTTTGCTGCGGTCAAGGTACCATTCGCCCGGGGTGTCCAGCTCTTCAAAACAATTGTAAATGTAATAAATGGCATCTTTTTTAAACCCGTATTGACTGCCATAAGCAGTGGTGAGTGTGCGCTTGGCAACATCAACCGACTTAATCGGTGTGGAAGAATCCGCCCAGTCCCAATAGAAAAACCCGTAAAGCCAAACATCATCGATGGTTTGCCATTCTTTAATTATATTGTTTGTCTTTTTATCCGTTACAAAAGTAGCGCCGCGCGGGTTGCGGATATCCGCCCAGCCCGGGATATAGTTTTGGGGTGGGAATTCGCCGTATTCGCCCATGTCGAGGATCTCACCGGTTTTGATGTATTCGTCCCCGTTCGGGTAGCGTGCCAAGGTCATTCGTTGGTCGTTAAAAAACAACTCACATGAATTCGGTCCCTGGGTGTCACCGTCGTATTTATATGCGATGTTAAACGCGCCGATGGCATACAGTTTGCCCCAGTGCGCCGCAGTGAGCCCATACTTTGCCAAAGGGACTTCTAACACCTTTTTTTGCGCAATATCGGACAGCCGGCCTTTTGCCGCCCCGGTGACGGGCTCAAAATCTGCGCTTTTGAGGGTGACCCCGCCATTTAGGACCACAGGGGCGTCACCGTAGGCGCAGTAGGTGATGGGCTTGCCTTGTGTGCCGCTGTCCCTGCTGTCAAAAACCAAAGAGTCCACAATGTATTCGCCGCCTTTGACACACACCGTCAAGCCGCCTGCCGGCAGCCCAAGCCTTGCTTTAACGCCGCGGATTTCGTCACGGGCCCTTTCAATGGTGGCAAAAGGGTGTTCAAGACTGCCATCGTTTTGGTCGTTCCCATCAAGGGCAACGTAATAGTCGCCGCTTGTAATCTCCATTGGTTTACCCTCCGCTACACTTAAATTTACAGGCAAAGGCGCGTCAAGGTTAAAAATCAGGCTGGTAATCGGCAAGCCAACGAAGGGTACTATCAAACTCAGCAGGAGGGAAAACAGTTTTTTGAGTATGGAAATAATCAGAGTTTGCATAAAGGCACCTCTCTTCATTTAAAATATCGAGCAAGATAAATATAACAGTTCAAGTGAGGGCTGTCAATGTCGAAAAAAAGGATAGGATAACCTCTAATAAAAATTTGACAATTGAGCTTAGCTATTATATAGTAAGAGTTCAAATATATTTAAAAAAACCATTACCTTTAAGGAGGCTATAAGGTGAAAAAATCAATCAACGCATGGTCGGTAAAGTCCGAAACGCCCTTTGAAGAAATGTTTGCCCAAATCAAGGCAGCGGGTTTTGAAGGCATTGAACTGAATCTTGACAACCCGGGCAGTGCACACGCATTGACTTTTGACACAAGCCCGGCAGAACTTGCGGGGATTAAGGCACTTTCCGAAAAACACGCCCTCCCGGTGGTTAGCATTTCGAGCTCCCTTTACGGTGGTAATATGGGCAGTACAGATGGCGCTCAGCGGGCATTTGCCGCCAAAATCCTACTCAGGCAGCTTGAACTGGCGGCAATACTTGGGGCAACAGGCATTCTTGTGGTGCCGGGCGGCATTTCGGACACAGTGAGCTTGAAAACGGCGTGGGAAAATTCGCTCATGACCCTTAAAGCCCTTAAAAAAGACATCGAAGCCAAAAAGATTTTTGTCGGGGTAGAAAACGTGTGGAACTGCTTTTTTACATCTCCCTTTGATATGGTCCGTTTTATCGATGAGTTGGACTGTGCCTTTGTCGGCGCTTATTTTGATGTGGGTAATGTAGCAGAATTTTCGGATCCGGAAAATTGGATTGAAATACTGGGCAGTCGCATTGGTAAAATCCATGTCAAAGATTTTAAACGCAAAAACGGCACGTATTCCGGCGGTGAATGGGTGGACTTGCTCAGCGGCAGTGTTAATTGGCCCAAAGTAGTCCCTGCACTAAAGGCGGCAGGTTATGACGGTTACCTCACTGCGGAGGTTGGCAAAGATGACCCCGAACAAGCATACCCCGACTTTTATAGCATGGTTTCTGATCAGCTTACAAAAATTATAAATATTTAATAAAGAATAGAAAGAGGATGCATGATGAAAAAATGTGCAATAATCGGCTGCGGCGGCATCGGCAACTACCACTTAGGGCACCTGGTACAGTTTAAAGACATGATAGAGCTTGCAGGCTTTTGTGACCTGATTCCCGAAAAGGCGGAGAATTTCTGCGCAATAGCCGAAAGCGGCAAAGCTTTCACGGACTATAAAGTGATGTATGACGAGATAAAGCCGGATATGGTGTTTATTTGTGTGCCTCCGGACTGCCATGGCGAGATTGAGTATGAAACAATTCGCAGAGGCATTCACTTCTTTGTGGAAAAACCGATTTCACTTGATATTGAACTTTCGAAAGATATCGCCGCGAAGGTCAAAGAGGCCGGGCTTATTACCGCCGCCGGCTTCCAATGCCGTTATGGCACCATCGTTGAGCCATCCCTTGATTTTATGAAAGAAAATAGGATAGCCCTTGTCGAAGCTTCCCGCATCGGTGGGATACCGGACATCTCCTGGTGGGCGAAAAAGTCCTCGTCCGGTGGCATGCTGGTGGAATCAACCATCCACCAACTCGACATCATCCGTTACCTTTTTGACGAGCCGGTCTTGGTCTACAGCTTAAGCACAGCAGGTTTTGTCAAAATGGAAGATTACGATGTGGAAGATTTGACAACCACGATGATTAAATTCAGGAACGGCGCACTGGGCACCATCTCCTCAGGCTGTTACGCCACAGAAGGTGCGAGTTTTGACAGCAAAATAACCTTTAGCGCCAAAGATAAACGCGGCGTGCATAAAATCATCGGCTCTTTTGAAGTGTTTGAAAAAGAGAAAGCACCGGAAGAAGGCGAAGAAAGTTACGTCATTAAAGGGGACGGCGCATTGAGCAAAAAGGCGGGTGTCACCACTTGGAAACAAGACGGCGATGCAGGCTTACCGTGCGACCGCACATTTGTGGAAGCGGTTATCAGCGGTGACCCCTCAAAAATTCGCTCCCCATATGAAGATGCCCTTAAATCCTTAATATTTGCTCTGAGCTGCAACAAGTCTATGGAGACGGGGCAGCCGGTGAAGATTGAGTATTAGAAGAGTAGTTTATATTGAAATTTGGAGCTGAAAAATATGTACAAGTCAAAACTAACTTTATTGGAAACGGCAGCGGCAATCAAATTTATCAAAGATACTTTTGAGACGGTTTTGAGCGGCAAGCTCTATCTTACCAGGGTATCCGCGCCCTTGTTTGTGTTACAATCACAAGGGCTTAACGATAATTTAAGTGGTGTTGAACGCCCCGTTGCCTTTGATATACTTGAAACCGGGGAAATTGTAGAAGTTGTTCAAAGCTTGGCAAAGTGGAAAAGATATGCCCTTGGCCAATACGGGTTCAAAACAGGGACCGGGCTGTATACCGATATGAACGCCATTCGCAGGGACGAGATAGCCGATGCGATTCATTCAATTTATGTGGATCAATGGGACTGGGAAAAGGCAATCCTTGCCGAAGACAGAACCATAGATTTCCTAAAAAGTACAGTCAAAAAGATATATACATCGATTTTGGAAACCGCTAATCGTGTTCGTATGCTTTACCCGTCGCTTACGTCTGACCTGCCGGAAGAGATTGCCTTTGTTACCACGCAGGAGTTAGAGGACGAATACCCGGAACTTACACCGGAGCAACGCGAGTATGAGGCTGTCAAAAAGTATGGTGCAATGTTTGTACTGCAGATTGGCGGCAAGCTAAAGTCAGGTGCCCGCCACGGCGGTCGCGCGCCCGATTATGACGACTGGACGCTCAATGGCGACATCGTTGTGTACGACGGCGTTATTGACTGCGCGCTTGAGCTATCCTCTATGGGGATTCGCGTTAACAAAGCCGTGCTGCTCAGCCAAATTGCCGAATATAACCTTGAGGAAAGATTATCCCTGCCCTTTCATAAAATGCTCTTGGAGGACAAACTGCCCCTTACAATCGGCGGTGGCATAGGCCAGTCAAGAATGTGTATGCTACTGTTGAATAAGGCGCATATCGGCGAAGTTCATGCTTCCGTATGGCCGGAAAAAATGCGAGAAGAATGCCTAGCCAAAAACATCCAATTGCTGTAACTGCCGGATAATCGAAATCAATTTCGGAGGCGCTTATGTCAAATCAAAGGCAATGGTTCAAAGGCGATACGCATTTACACACAACCAACAGTGACGGCAACTTGTCACCCCCCGAACTGATTAAACTTTGCAAAAAAAACGGCTTAAACTGGGCTATCATCACCGACCACAACTTCCCGGCCGCGGATGCCCCCTATTATGACGGCGACCTGTTGGTCATTCAAGGTGAAGAGGTAACGGGCAAGCCCGGGCATTTTAATGCTTACGGGGTCAAGATGCCTCTTTCAGCCCCCTATAAACTGGGATCCTTTGAGGATTACATTAAAATTATACGCCGGGCAAAAGACGCCGGCGCTGTGATTTCCGTCAACCATCCGTTTTGCAAAAGATGTGGCTGGCATTTGCCCTTGGAAGGGGTTCCGATGGACTGTATGGAAGTTTGGAACGCCCCCATGCACATCGACAATATGACCAACATACGCTGGTGGCATAATCAGCTGCTGCAAGGCGGGCGTATCAGTGCTATTGGCGGGAGTGATTATCATAAGGATTATTCCGTCACGAACCTGCTGGCCGTACCCACAACTGTTTGTTATGCCAAGTCCAACACGCAAGAGGATATTCTTGATGCACTCGTGAAAGGCAACAGCTTTATCACCCAAGGCGCCGGGAAAACGATGCTGTACCTGACCTGTGGGGACGCTTTTGTCGGCGAAACGGTTGAGTGGCACAAAGGCATTCAAGTACAGGTGAAAGCGAAAAAAATCAAAAGAGGCCATCGCTTGGTGGTTTACAATAACGATACCATTCTATTCGACCAAAAAGCAAAAAAAAACGGAACGATGAATGCCGAAATTGAAGTTGCCGAAAAAGGCTTTGTCCGTGCGGAAGTGCTGTACGAGTACAAAAATATTTCAAAAATGATCTATAAACAGGTGGTAAAGAAATTGATGCCCAAAGATGTCGGGATTCCCATCCCGCCGCTTGCATATTGCCTGACAAATCCGATATTCTTCGAAT
>CAZMSM010000065.1:0-11365 GCA_964568955.1 uncultured Eubacteriales bacterium
CAGGCAAAAGACCCCAACCGCGTCAAAGGCATCTGCGAAGGCTCCTTTGCAGAAAACATAACCACCATCGGCATCGAACTCTTTACACTACCGGTTGGCACCCATCTAAAAATCGGTGACGCTGTCATAGAAGTAACGCAAATCGGCAAGGAATGCCATTCGGGCTGTGAAATAGCAAAAATCGTCGGCAAATGTATTATGCCGACGGAAGGTATTTTCGCTAAGGTTATTAAGGGTGGAGAGATTAAGGCGGGGGATGAGATAAGGGTTATTGAAGGGGCCTAGTGTTGCAAGGACTACCGACTTTATGCTATTTGAAGCTGTATAATGTTTATAAATCAGAAGAACTGTCCTATTGTAATTTTTGCAATAGGACAGTTTGCATTTTGAATAGTGAGCATTATGTCACATTCGAACCGATTATTTATTGGTAAATATCATCAAAGCAAATCATCGGGAGAGATGTCATCCCGGCTGTAGTAGTAGCTTTCTCCGTTGTCAAAGACGAATTCCTTGTAGACCGCACAGTTATCAAAACACTTGAACTCTTCGCAGTATGCTCCGGCCACGGTATCCACACATTCTTCAAAATCAAAGCCGGTTTCGTCGTCCTGCGCTAAATCGATAGTTTCCTCATATTCATCGGAATCTCGAATTTCCTCTTCTTCCTCGGGCAAACTTTCAATAGCTAAATCAGTTGGGAGTTCGTTATCGTCGGTAGTTTGCTCCGACTCAAGCTCATCAAGGTCGGGCATTAAAGGTCCGAGGCCGCCATAGTTGGAAAATGACACATCGGGATCATCTTCCAACATCTCAATAACTTGTCGGCGTCCATTTTCCTTGATCATTTTGTTGATGTTATCCATCAACGTTTCTTTTGTGGGCAAGTAAAAATATTCATTGCAATTAAAATCAATAGCCAGCCATTCAACACGAGTAATGGCCTTGCCGATTTTTTTACCCTTTTTGGCGAGCAATTTCTTGGCTTCGTTAAAACCGTCACAGGTCGAAAGTAGTTCAGCCAGCACGTTGATTGTTTCATCCTTGCTTTTGGGACAAAGGAGAGAGTGAGCGTTTTTCTTGATGTCTATCAAAATATGAATTTCGTCGTCGGAATAAACAGATAGTGAACATTCGTTATCACCAATACTCTTGTCTTCTTCGGCATCTTCAAATAGATCGGTAAACCCGGTGCCTTTAAGGTCGACAATGTAGTGCACCATTTCATCGTCGGTATCAAGCCAACATTCAACAATAATGTTAAAATCAGTGTTAAAAAGACCCGGGTAATGTGATCCTTTAAAGTCCATAAAGCAAAAACTCCTTCAATAGAAAATATGTTTATCTATTTAAAAATATATAATGCCAAAACAGATTATATCAAAAGATATTTGTATTTGCAACACTTTGTTTTAGTAAAGGTAAATCGATTAACTAATTTTGGTTAAAACAAACAAACCTGCACCTCGTCGCCCTTCCTCAGCCCCTCACAATCGCGGTCAATTCTAATGAATCCGTCCGCTTCACTTAAAAGAGTAATGAGCCCCGACTTCAAGGGTACGGGCATGGCGAGACAGGATTTTTCGCCTGTCTTCGCAAATCTTACCGGCAGATATTCTTCTCGACCGTGGTTGGACGGAATATTTGCCCCCAAAACACCTTGTTTTGAATATTGCACGGGGCTTGTATCATTCAGCGAGCAGATGACCTGCCGCACAAACAGATGAAAGATAAAATAGGTCGAAACGGGGTGCCCCGGTAGGCCGAAAACGGGTTTGTCCTTGATGGCGCCTATAATGGTTGGCTTGCCGGGTTTTATGGCGATGCCGTGTAAAAAGACTTTGCCTTGGTCGCCGATTATTTTAACAGTCAAATCTTTTTCGCCGGCGGAAGAGCCGCCGGAAATGAGTAAGATGTCGCATTGGGGCAAGGCGTTTTTGACCGCATTTGATAGGACGGTTTTATCATCTTTAAAGATGCCCAAGGCCAGCGGTTGGCCGCCGCAGGCTTTGATGGCGGAAAAAAGCAGGTGGGTGTTGACGTCGCGCATCTTTGCGCCTTTGGGTTTTTCCTCTATATCAACGATTTCATCACCGGTTGAAAGGATGCCGACAATGGGGCACTTGTATACGGAGATGTGTGTTTTGCCGATGGCGGCGAGTGCGCCGATGTCCTTTGGGGCAAGGCGGGTGGAACGGCTCAAAACGAGTTTACCTGGGTAGACATCGTCGCCTTTTTTGACGACGTTTTCTTTTACGCTCACGGGTTTGAACACATAACGCATCCCGTCGTCGTAATCCTCGGTGTATTCCACCATGACGGCAGCATCGGCGCCTTGGGGCAGCATGCCACCGGTGGAAATACCGGCACATTCGCCGGGGATAATGGGTGCGGACATTTCTTCCCCCATGAGTATTTCGCCCTTGAAGGTTAACTGGGCGGGCATCGTGTCGCTACAGCCGAAGGTGTCTGCGGCGATAACGGCAAGGCCGTCTACTGTGGAGCGGTCAAAGCCCGGGACGAATTCGTCCGCGTAAATATCTTCAACAAGCACCCGGCCCATAGCCTCTTCGATAGAAACGATTTCGGCAGCGGTGCTCTTATGTTCAAATTTAGTTTTACAAATATGGAGGGCATCTTCCAAAGATTTTACATGTAACATTTTTTGCTCCCTTGCAAGTTTTCGTTTAAGACCAATTTACAAACGCCACTTCGACCCCATCGCTTCCCGTGACGAAGTCACGCTTCTCCACCGCTTCTCAATCGCTTCTCCAAAAACCTACACTTGCCAATGCTCCATAAACTGCTTGCCCCACTCGGTTTTGGGGTTTTTGAGCAGTTCTTCCGGGGCACCGCTTTCCGCAATTTTGCCGTCTTGCATCAGGACGACTCGGGTGGCGATGTTGAGGGCTTGTTTTGGGGAGTGGGTGGCCATAATCAGGGTCGTCCCGTTCGCTGTGCAGAATTTGAGCAGAGCGGTTTCGATTAAATCAATCCCTTTAATGTCTGCGGCGCTGGAGGGTTCATCCAATAACAAAAGCTTTTTCGGCTTTATGAGCAGGCGAGCCAAAGCCATGCGCTGTGTTTCGCCGCCGGAAAGACGGCTGCCGCGCTTTTTGGCAAGGGCCTGTAAATCGAGCAACCTTAAGGCATCGTCGATGGCTTTTTGTTTTTCCTCTTTACTCATGGATTTTGGCAAAACGGCTTTGAGGTTATTTGTGACACTCATGGCAAAACCAAAGCTTATTTGTGGCATATAGTAGGGCGAAACATCGGACCTTTCGATGGTTGCTTTGCCTTCGTCCGCTTCAATGGTGCCGGCGATGATGCGCAGTAAAGTGGTTTTACCACTGCCGTTGGCACCGATAAGGGCGACCCGTTCATTTTTTGCAATGGTCAAATGTGGGACATCCACGATGCACCTTTTACCGGCATATTTTTTAACCCCGTTAACTGTAATCATAGGTATTCCCTTTCAAAAAGGATGCCGCGAAGTTGATGATAAAGGCAATGGAGATCAGAATAAAGCCAAGGGCTATGGCAAATTCAAAGTTACCTTTATTGGTTTCCAACATAATGGCGGTTGTCATGACACGTGTTTTGAACTGGATGTTACCACCCACAAGGCTCACAGCACCGACTTCGGATATGGCCCTGCCAAAACCTGTCAGGGCGACGGAAATCAGCGGGATTTTATTCTCAATAAGCAAGAGTTTTGTTTTGGTGTGCCGCGGCAGTCTTAAACCATTCGCGGTTTCCAAAAGGCGGGGGGCGTTGATACCGATAACTGAGGCGCAAAGCCCGGTGACGATGGGTATGATTAAAACACACTGGGCGATGACCATAGCCTCCACGCTGAAAAGAAGTTTTAGTGACCCGAGCGGACCGCTGTGGGAAAGCAGCAGGAATACAATCAGCCCCGCGACGACAGGCGGCAGCCCCATTAGTGTGTATAAAATGCGCATCACAAATGATTTCCCACGGAAGTCGGTGCTGCCGAGAAAGATGCCCAGGGGGATACCGATGATGCAGGAGATGGCAGTGCTCGTCAGGGACATGCGCAAGGTTACACCGATGATTTGCATCAGCTCTTTGTCGAGCGAAAACACGAGGGCCAAGGCCTCTTTGAACGATTCCATTTGCAACTCCATTCAAAAAAACGGGGATACTCCACCCTTGGAGTATCCCCGCAAATCGGTTACATATCGACGAAGAACAAACCTTCACCGTATTCGGTTGTACCGAAAGCGGCGATTTTATCGAGTGTTTCTTGCTTGGTCATCCAGTCGATAAAGGCCTGGGCGCCCTCGGTGTTGAGCCCCGTATTTTTATCGGGGTTGCAAGCAATCAACGAATAGGTATTCTTTAAGTCGTCGCCCGCTTTGAGAACGATTGAAAGGTTCAGGTTGGCTTTCATGGAAAGGAAGGTTGCTTTATCGGTCATGACATAGGCTTGTTTTTCGTTTGCCATTGTAAGGCAGTCGCCCATTCCTTTACCTGCGGAGACATACCATTTGTCCGAAGCGGCGTCCGGTGTAATGCCGGCGGCTTTCCAAATTTTCAGCTCCGCTTTATGGGTTCCGCTGTCGTCCCCACGTGAAATGAATTCGCTCTTTGCACCTGCGATTTTTTTGAAAGCATCTGCTGCGTCAGGGCTTGCAGCGATACCTGCGGGGTCAGAAGCCTGTCCGACAATGACAAAGTAGTTGTACATGAAGGGTATGCGCTTGATTCCGTACCCTGCTTCGATAAACGCTTCTTCGGAAGCCTTCGCGTGGACCAGCAGAACATCGGAGTCACCGGATTCGCCAAGGGCAATAGCCGCGCCTGTGCCGTTGGATGTGATTTGCAGGTCGTAGCCTGTGTCCGCTTCGAATAAAGGCTCAAGGTAGGACATAAGCCCGGAATCGTTCACGGAGGTCGTGGTGGAACAGCGGATGACTGCGTTCGCAAGGGTAGTCTGGGCGGGCACGGTTGTGGTGTCCTCATCCGTTTTTGCACAGCCTGCAAAAAGGGTGAACACAAGGGTCAGGGCAACGAGGATGCTGAGGATTCTTTTCATAATTCTTCTCCTTTTCAAGCACGGAAGGCGGGGGCGTTTCCAACCCGGCCCTTAGCCGATGTAATATTTCGGCTCGTTTTTACCGCCATAGCCTTGCCACCTTAGGCAGTAAAAATCGGAATTGAATTATATTTCAACGCAAATGCGCTAAAACCGATTAAAATTGAAATGCCGATTGCACACGAGAACTATATAATGCAGCTCAAGATGTCATCTATGCTTATGTTGTAAAAATAATGTTCCGCACCGTTTTCGCGGAGCACTTTTAATATTTCGTCTTCTTTATAGGGGCAGCCCAAAAAATGTAACGCGAGCTTGTCGAGCCCCTCTTTTGCGAAAAAATCGCCGTAAAAGCGGATATCCGAAATTTTGCCCTCTTCCACAAATGATTGTACACACAGTTTGCCGCCCGCAAACCTTTTTTCTTTGGAAATGTTGTATTTGGGGTTGTTGCCGAAGTTCCATTCCCAGGTATCAAACCGGGCTTGTTTAATCTCGTTGACTCGGCTTATGTCGGCACTGCTGAGCGTGTGCGTCTGAGCATTTTTGAGGAGATGCCGGAGCATAACATCCCTGAATTCAAGGGTGCTTATCTTGTCATCCATATACTCGGCTATATTGGCAACCCTTTGGCGAACGGACTGAATGCCTTTGGTTACCAATTTTTCGTCATCCGGGGTTAGGGCACGGACAAGGTTTTCAAGATTTGTGTCAAACAGCAAGGAGCCGTGGTGTAAGGTCACGTCCTTTCGGACATATTGAGCGTTGCCGGAAATCTTTTTTCCTTCGACAACAAGGTCGTTCCTACCACTCAGGCAAGCGGGCACGCCAAGCGTATGCAAGGCATCAAGAACAGGCTTTGTAAAATGTTCAAAATCAATTTGCTTTGGTTGATTTGTTCCGGTGTTTTTGGCTATAAAGGAGAATTGCCAGCCGTTGAGGTCCGTGTAAATTGTTCCGCCCCCGGTAATACGGCGGATGATGTTGATGTTATTGGCTTTTGCGACGGACATATTAATTTCCGCAAGGGTGTTTTGGTAGCGGCCCACCATAAGCGTGGGCCTTGTGCGCCAAAACATAAAGTACTCGTCGGACAAATCGAGTTCTTCCATCGCATATTTTTCAAGCGCAAAGTTAAAGTTTGCGCTGTCGCTGTCACATTTTAAATAAATCATCAGTTTTTCATCACTTCTTCCATACCTTGTGCGGCATGGTATGAGCTCCTGACCAAAGGGCCGCTGGCGATAAATTTAAAGCCCTTTTCCAAACCCGCTGCTTTGTATGCATCGAACTGTGTTGGGTGCACAAACTCGGCAACCGCCGGGTGGTTTTTGGATGGCTGTAGGTATTGACCGATGGTCAACATGTCACAGCCCGCCCCAAGCAGGTCGTCCATCACACGCAGGACTTCCTCTTGCGTTTCCCCAAGCCCAACCATTATTCCGCTTTTGCTAAAGATGCCGGTTGAGTGCTTTTTTACGCGGGCGAGCAGCTCCAAGGACCTTTCGTAAATTGCCGCGGGGCGCACAGCCTTGTAAATGGAAGGAACCGTTTCTATATT
This sequence comes from uncultured Eubacteriales bacterium, assembly GCA_964568955.1. GTDB lineage: Bacteria > Bacillota > Clostridia > Oscillospirales > Acutalibacteraceae > UBA1447. Next base: position 6,624 of record CAZMSM010000065.1, read on the forward strand.
GTGGTTGATAATATCGGGCCCGGCTTCGATAACGGTGATTAAGCTGTCGAGCTTGCCTTTAAAATCAGGAATTAAGACCTCAACGGTGCTAGCGGGCAGGGCACTCTTTAGCGCGCGTATGGTCTTGGCAAACTGTTCCGCGCCGCCGTCGGCAAGGTCATCCCTTGTTACACTGGTTACGACGGTGTGCAACAGACCGAGTTTTTCCGCTGCGGCCGCCACGTTCCCGGGTTCATTCGGGTCCACGGGCAAGGGGGCACCGTTTGGGACGGCACAAAAAGCGCAGTTCCTGGTGCATACGTTGCCGAGAATCATAAAGGTGACCGTTTTTTGCTTAAAACACTCACCCATATTCGGGCAGTTTGCCCCTTCACAAACGCTGTTAAGCCCAAGCCTTCTGAGCATGTTGGCGATTTGAACGGTTTGCGCCGAAGATATTCTGCTTTTGAGCCATTCCGGTTTTCGTTGTATTGACATAATCGTTCCTGTTCTTATGTATATTATTGCGCAGAGCGCTTGAATTGTGCTACAATATAGCCGACGTAAATCTGCCGATTTTGGGCAAATACAAAGGCAAGTTTGTTATTAAGTGAAAGGTGGGTGAGCTGGGTGCAAATAGCGGTACTTTGTATCAGCGACAGCGGCTTCGCCGGCGAGCGGGTGGATACGAGCGGCCCGCTTATTATCGAAATGATGAAAGGGCTGGCGCAAACGATTCACTATAAGTGCCTGCCGGATGAACAAGAGGCCATTGCCGCCGAATTGGTGCGGATTTGTGATGAAACGCAGGCCCACACGCAGGCGGATATTATCTTTACCACCGGTGGGACGGGCCTTGCACCGCGGGATGTTACGCCCGAGGCAACGCAAGCTGTGGCAGACCGCTTGGTACCCGGTATTGCCGAGGCCATGCGCCAAAAGAGCCTTGCTATAACGGATAAAGCCATGCTTTCAAGAGCGGTGGCGGGTGTTCGGGGCAAAACGCTGATCATCAACCTACCCGGTAGCCCCAAGGCTGTGAAAGAAAATTTGGAGACCCTTATGCCGGTACTCGAACACGCAGTCGAGCTTATCCATGGCAGGGTAAAAAACTGTGCGACAACCCCTTGATTTTTCTGAATTATTTTTCTAATTGTAACCTGATGATGAGCTATTGTCAATAATCTGTAAAGCGGATTGGTCAAGTTAAATTGTTCCTCAATAGCAAAAGTAATCAAAGGGCTGATTTATATTTTAATATAACAATTCTATTTTACATTTAGAAAAATTTATGGTAAAATGTGATAGAAATTAAAGATGGGGGTTAAATTGAGATGGGAATAATTTGGACTGTAAAAAAGGGCGCATACAGGGTGGTTCAGATGGGTCTGAAGGTTGCGAGCTATTTTTTTGGATTGGCGTGAGCCTATTTTACTCAAAGGTGCCGGGAGCATTAAAAAACTGCCCGACGAAATAAAAAAACTAAACATTTCAAGCGTATTGATCGTAACCGACAAAGTGATTGAAGGCCTTCACCTGATGGATTCTCTTTTAGAGGGGCTCGACACCCTTGGCATCAAATATGTGGTATTCAATGGCGTTCAGCCAAACCCTTCTATAGAGAACATTGAGGACGCGCGCAAACTTTATGTCGAAAACAAGTGTGGGGGCATCATCGCATTTGGGGGCGGTTCGCCTATGGACTGTGCCAAAATTGCGGGGGCAAGGGTAGCGAACCCAAAAAAATCGGTAAAACAAATGCGTGGTCTCCTCAAAATTCGGCACAAACTGCCGCCCTTGTTTGCCGTGCCGACGACTGCGGGTACCGGTTCGGAATCCACTGTCGCGGCTGTTGCGAAAGATATGAAAACGCATGAAAAATATGCCGTGACCGACCCGAAACTACGCCCGCGTTATGCGGTGCTTGACCCGGAGCTGACATTGGGACTGCCACCAAAAATAACCGCAACCACCGGAATGGACGCGCTGACTCATGCGGTTGAGGCCTATATCAACAGGGGCAACACAAAGTTTACCGCCGAATGTGCGCGCAAGGCTGTAAAAATGATTTTTGATAACCTTGAAACGGCCTACACAAATGGGAGCGATATTGTCGCGCGTGAGCAAATGCTGATTGCGTCCAACTATGCCGGTCTTGCCTTTACTCGTGCGTACGTCGGTTATGTTCACGCGATAGCGCACACCATAGGTGGGCTTTACAATACGCCACATGGGCTGGCGAATGCGGTTATTCTACCCCATATTCTCGAATTCTATGGGGCAATCATACATAAAAAACTGGCGGAACTTGCCGATATCGCAGGGGTAACACAAGCCGGTCAATCTGATTCCGAAAAAGCACTGGCCTTTATTGCCGCGATAAAAGAACTCAATCGCAAACTGGCTATACCCGAGCGCATGGAAGGAATTAAAGAATCCGATATACCGTTACTTGTAGAAAGAGCCTTGAAAGAAGCGAACCCTCAATATCCCGTTCCGTATATTATGAACAAAAAAGAATGTGAAGCAGTCATCAGGAGACTGATGGTTTAGCTTGTATTCAATCCGACAATATTTATCTAACACGATCTTTTAAAAATACAATGGGGTGGTCGATTATGTCAACATTAAAGGGATATGCCGGCAGAGTGTTAAAAGTTGATTTAAGCAATGAAACCTTTGAGGACTTTCCTTGGAGCGACGAGGACAGAGAACGAACAATCGGCGGCAAAATTATGGCCGCGGACATCCTCTTCCATCATATTAAACCGGGGATGAAAGCCTTTGACGAGGACAACTGGCTTGTTGCCACAACGGGCCCCTTAACCGGTTGCGGTTGCCCGAGCTCTTCAAGGTTCAACATTTCCACGATTTCGCCGCTGACGAACATTGTCACCTCGTCAAACTGCGGCGGTGATTTTGGTTTGGCATTAAAGAAAGCCGGTTATGATGCTGTAATTATCAGCGGTAAGGCGAAAAAACCGGTTTATGTTGAAATTACCGAGGGGGACGTCGTGTTTCACGACGCTAGCGACCTTTGGGGACTGCATATTACCCCCGCCCAGGACAAACTGCCGGCAAAGGCCGGTAAAATGGTCATAGGCCCTGCGGGCGAAAACAAGGTCCTGTACGCAGCTGTGTTCAGCGGCGAACGAGCAGCCGGGCGTGGCGGTGTCGGTGCTGTGTTTGGGGATAAAAATTTAAAAGCGGTTACGGCTGCCGGTTCATTGAAAGCCGAAGTTTTTGACAAAGAGGCTCTTAAAGCAACCAATAAAAAATGGATTGCGCAAATTCGCAAGCACCCGCTCACGGGCAAGCAATTGCCGCGCCTTGGTACCGCCGGTTTGGTGGCTCCTATGCAGGCACATCGAATTTTGGCAACGAAAAACTTCAGCGATGGCCGCTTTGATGATTTTGAAAAAGTATCCGGCGAAGAGCTTGCCGAAAAACACCTTGTAAAAAGATCCGGTTGCACCACTTGTGTTATTCAATGCACCAGGCGCGTTACCGTTGACGGCAAGGTTGTAAAAGGCCCGGAGCTTGAAACGCTCGGTCTTTTAGGGCCCAATTTGATGAATAACAATATGGAGTTAATCAACCGTTGGAACTATGAGCTGGACGAACTGGGTATGGATACCATGTCAACCGCCGGAACCATTGCCTTTGCCATGGAGCTTAACGAAAAAGGGCTTTGGGACAACGGCCTTGAATTCGGTAAATTTGACAACCTATCGGCGGTTTTTGATGACATTGCCCACCGCAGAGGGAACGGGGATATTCTTGCAGACGGTACAAAGCGCATTGCCGAAAAGTTTGGCGGCAAAGATTTTGCCATCAACGCCAAAGGAATGGAGCTGGCCGCCTATGAACCAAGGGGAGCCGTGGGCCAGGGACTGGGCTACGCTACCGCAAACAGGGGCGGCTGCCATCTGAATGCCGGGTATATGGTTGTGCTCGAAGGCTTGGGGCTGAACATTAATTCTTACACGCCAATAAGCAAAGCTGCAATCACTATATTTTTTCAAAACTTTATGGAAACGATATCCGCCGCAGGGTGTTGTCTTTTTACCTCCTATGTGGTTATGCCCGCCCCCGTGGTAAAAAAGCCGAACAGTAAGGTGGCAAAAGTGGTGAATGTAGGCTTTATTGCCGTTGGCCCGGTCATTGCCTTGATGGACAAATTCCCGGCTATTGCGAGCATGAACCTGCCAATGATTATGTACCCCTATGCACTCAAACATGCAACCGGTATGAAAATGAATATCGCTAAAATGCTCAAAGTGGGCGAGTACGGCTACAACATCGAAAGGCAGTGCAATATTATTCTGGGACAGCAGGCGGGCGCAGACACCCTGCCTAAACGCCTCACAGACGAGCTGCAGGTGCCGGGCGACAAACGCACAAAAGTGCCACTGGACAAAATGCTGGGGAGCTATTACAGAATACGCGGATGGAAAAACGGCATCCCGACAAAGGCAACACTTAAAAAGCTGAAAATAACCAAATAAACGGAGGTGCCTTTATGGCTGCGGTAACAGTCAAATGTTTCGGCGTGTTCAGAATAGATTCAAAAATTGATACGGAAAACATGGAAGCCGACAATATCAAGGATGTTTTTGAAAAAATCAATGCACTTATCGAAAGTGACATGCACTTGGGTTTCAGCCAAGCACTCACCTATGTCAACGGTGACCACTGTACATCGCAACGCAAAAAACTCCATGATGACGATGAGGTTTGGTTAATTTCGCCCACATCGGTGG
>CAZMSM010000066.1:0-11115 GCA_964568955.1 uncultured Eubacteriales bacterium
CAAGTAACGTTTTCCTTGCCGTTGTCGGTGTTGTTGTCTTGCTCGTAACTGCCCAGGTTTACCATGTCCCCCACTTTTGCTTTACCGAGGGCTGTAATACCTTCCGGCAGTTCTTCCTTGCCACAGGCCGTAAAGGCTGTGCCGAAGATGAGGACAGACACCAGTATTGCAATCAATCTTTTAACTTTAACCATTCGTGTAACCTCCAACATATTAGTAGCGAGTTTTCACAACGACTATTCTTCAAGGCTGAATCATAGTCATTCGCTGAACCCTTATGTATATTAACATTTATGTTGACATCTGTCCAACATTATTTTATTAGAGTAGATACTATTTTGCTTTTTGCATACCCAACAATTCGAGTGCTTTTTTCGCACACTTTTACAAAAGGAACGGCACCCAAGCGGCACCGTTCCTATATCTTAATAAACGAAACTTATTTAATGGAGTTTATTAGCAAACGGGTAAAACCGCAATCATACAAACAACAAATTAAAATGAAGTGATTAGTCCTGCGGAAAATTGCAGTATTTTAAGTGCATCGATAGAAGTAACTGCGCCGGGTTTTGAACCACCTACGTCAACATTTGCTTGCAAAATTTGCTTTTCCGAAAGAGTAACAAGTCCTGCAACAGCCTGTTTTGCCATTAGGCCATCAATAGCGGTGACTTTTCCACTTAGATTCGTATCACCCAAGAGAACATCTACTATTTCGACCGTTGCAACAGCCGCGTCTAGGTTAACGGCCGCGCCGTAAGTTGAAAGAGCATCAAAGGGTGTAAAGGAAGTTTCATCTTTTGCTCTGCCGAAATACAAAGAATTGCTTGTGTTGTAAACATCTCTTTTAAAGTTCGGGTCAACATACACAACAGCATCCCCTGCAGGAGCACCCGCCTTGACCTTGAACTGGATGTTAAGAAAATCTTCTTGTCCATCGGGTACTACACTCAATGGTGCTCCGCTTTCAAAGTTTGTTGTGAGTGTAATGCTTATGCCACCCCACTGTGCTTTGAAGGCTCCATCGCTTTGATAAACTGCAGGCCAGAAACCCGCGTCTGCAGGGTTCAGTGTTGTTTCAAAATCATATTCCTGTGCAAGGTTATCGCCTATCATCGTAGGTGTTAGGATTACATTATTTGCCAAATTGTCTACGCCGACAATTTCAAGCCTTGTCTTGTCAAAAAGAACCGGGATAGAGCCGGCGGCCAGCAATGCGTTTGAACCGAGGCTCAGTGTCACCGTAAAAGTTTGGTCCCCGCTAAAACGGCTTACCATAGGAACAGCCGACTTGCTGGCGTCGAGAGCCAGTGTGTTAACGGCTTTTTGCTCGTCTCTAAACGGATAGAACGTTAATCCGCTTGTGCCATAAGGATAAACATATGCAAACGAATACCCGCCGATATAAGCAAATTCCAACGGAGATTGCGAGGCGTCGGTTACCGTTTTCTTGAGCAAAGCGCCAAGGTCGTTAATCATTGTTACATATCCATCTACAACTGCCTGACTTCCTGTTTCCAATTCCCAATCGATTGATGCTAAAACATCGTTAATCAGACTTTTCGCTTCATCTGTGTAGAAGTAGCGGTTAGCCTCGCTTGGAAGTTGTGTGGCGATGGCGTTATCCACAGCCGTATAATTGGCAGATGCAGGTGCAGAGGATGACACGATCGAAAACATACCAATTGCCATTATCAGTGCGAGAACCATACTGAGTGTTCTTTTTGCCATTTTCATGTTGTTTTTGCCTCCTTAAATAATGTGTTGACTGTAATATACTAAATCCGTTATAAATACGGGATTTCCCTAAAAGATCTGTTTTTCGGATTCACTACACCAAGGTGCCGGGGTTGGTTTGGTCAATACTGCCAATGCCGTAAAGTGCTGCTTTGAGAATGTTTAAGTCGAAAGCATCGACACAACCGTCTTGTGTGAGGTCTGCCGCACACTCAAAAGCGGACCCTGCCGCAAATCCAAGTTGATAGGATGAAGCTGTCACAAGAACATCTCTGTCCGCAGCGGTTATGTATCCATCCCCATCAAGATCACCGAAGATAACGATTTGGTAGGTTTTTAAAACTCTGTCGGTTACACTGTCCACAAGCTCCACTGTTGACCCGGTACCAAAATTACCAACATGGTCAAGCGGGCGGCGCATAAAACCATCGCCGTTAATGTGCACAAAGCTATCGTTGAGCTCAGCTACCGTAATGCCCTGCATAAGTCCATAAATCAAGCTATTGTTTTGATCGATAACCGCAGTTGAGCCGACTTTTGCGTCAAGTGTTACAGGTACCCGGCCCCAAACAGCATAGAGCACGGTGTAGTCGGAGAAAATTACAAAACTTGTAAGCCCGACTGTGGCATCGGGTGTTTGCGCCCAGCCAAGGAACGTATAGTGTTGCCTTATAATGTCACCCTGGTCAGGGAGTACTATTGTATCACCCGGTATGCCACCAAGGTCGAAAGGAACAGTCCCCGTCCCGCCGTTAAGATTAAAGCTGACGATATTACTGCCTTCGGGGCGCCATTTTGCTGTTATGACAACATCCTGTGCAGGCATGGCCGAAGGAAGGTTGTCCCACCCAAGGAATATAAAGCCTGCTTTTTCAGGAGGCGACGGTAAAACAATCGGTGCATTCAAGCCTGTAAGTATTCTTGCATACTCTATACCGTCCACCATAAATATGGCGTTATATGCTTGCGATACCCAAAGGGCCGTGAATTCTAACGCATATGCAGGCATTACCGCCGGCACAAGGGGAGACCATCCGCCAAAATACAAGCCATCCTTTGAAGGTTTCGGCGGCAACTGAATCTCAGCTCCGTACGGTGTAGAGACAACCGCATATTGCACGCCATCGGCTATGAATACCGAGTCGTAACTATTAATCGACCATACAGCGTTAATCACCAAATCCGTGTCCGGCATCTCATCGGGTACAACATCCCAGTTCAAGAAGGTATGCCCGGTTTTCGAAGGATCTTGTGGCAGAGATATGGTTTCACCGAACCCCGTTGCAACCACTTGATACACTTCACCGTCAACCGTAAATATGGCATCATAGGTATTTTTCTCAAAGATCGCATTTACATTGATATTGTTGCTAGGCATCGTTGGGGGTATAAAATCCCAACGAATAAACGAATACCCTGTTTTTTGCGGCACTGCCGGAGCTTGAATTTGAGCACCGTATTCGGTTACCACTTGCTCATATAACTCGCCGTCAACAAGGAAATTGGCTTTGTAGGAGTTGTTTGTGAATAGAGCGACAAAAGTTTTATCTGCGGCGCCCATAACCCCTACAGCCGGTGACCAGCCAGTAAAAGTACGACCGGTTCTGACCGGGTTCGCAGGTGCGGTGATGGGTGAGCCGTATTGTGTAAGAACATAAGCATAGGAGCCGCCGTCTACCAAAAAAGTTGAAGCGTATGTGTTAATCTTCCACCGAGCGGTAAGCGTTACATCGTTTTCTTGGAAAGTAGCAGGCATTTCCGGCGACCAACCCAAGAAAGTATGTCCTTCTCTCACAGGCGGTGCGGGCATGATTGCCGCTGTACCAACTTCACCATTTATTGTTGCAATGGGTGAACCGCCGCTTGTGTTGAAATGAATGTTGGAATAAGCCGGTACATCCAATTGAATATTTTTGTTTGCATTCAAATAATCTGTATCAAAATTTAAAATTGTTTGGCCGTTGTTGGAAGGTGTTGTGGAATCCGGACAGTAGTAAAAGTACTGAGCACCCGTGGGAAAACTGAGGGAGCGATCCCATCGGTTATCCATAAAAATGTGTCCGGAGCCTTGGGCGTCATCCTTCACTTTAAGCCGTATTCTAAAAAGCCAAATATCATCGTTCATTATAAGAGGAAAGCCACCATTGGATGACTGATTACCCGCGTTAAAATTAGTGGCAACATATCTATAATTTGCCTTTTCCACAGGTGTGAAAGTTGCCGGCCATTCCGAAGTGCTGTTTGTAAGTGCAGCGTAATTAGACACAACATTTGCATAATATGCGTTGCCCGGATTGGGAACGACTGCTATTTTATTCATCCCGAGTATTTGGAAAAAATTGGAATCGTACATAATGACGAACCGCGATGCGCCACAGTAGAAATTGGTTTTTGCAGATAGCTCAACCGTTATAATGTCCCCCGCTAGAGCAGTGGTGACCGGCACCAATTCATTGTCGACGGTTTTATAGGTGTTAAGGTTTGCTTTAACTGCTCTTTCCGCTACTGTCCATACAGCCATAAGCGTTGTATTTTGAACAGGCATTGTTGAAAATACAAACGGGCTTCCATTGAGCGTCCATCCTTCGAACACATAACCGAATTTTCTCGGCGGCAAAGGTGGTGCCACAGCAGAACCGGCTAATGCCGTCAATGGCGCTACTGCGCTGCCTCCGCTGGTGTTAAAAGTGATGGTAATGTTCTTTGGTGTCCATTTCGCATAGAGCATATAACCTGAGTTGAGCACAACAATGGGCCAAGTGACAGGGTTTGCAAATGTGTTGTTATCATAATACCAGCCACTGAAAGTGTAGCCTATTTTCTCGGGCTGACTCGGCAGATTGACGGCAGTATTCGGAATAACTGTCACGGAGGGAAGGGTTGTACCACCATTAGAATTATAATGAATTGTGTACAGATTAACTGTCCACTTCGCGTAAATGGTTGTGTTGGTGAAGGTAAGAACGATTGGCCACGAAACCGGTTGCGCGAACGCAAGATCATAATACCATCCATCAAAACCATAATTTTCTCTGGTGGGGTCCGCGGGCTTATAAACCGAGGTTCCCGGAACATCTGTTACAGAGGCAACCGGCGTACCGTTATTGGTGTTAAAAGCAAGCGTTGTCGGAACCAATTGCCAACCGGCATAAAGTGTTGCGCCGTTAAGGGGCATGAGCAAAGGCCAGCTTACTGCCTGTGTGCAAGCCTCGTCCGAAAACCAGCCGGTAAACGTATGGTTGACTTTTACAGGGTTTGAAGGCTTTGCAACATTGGTTTTGTACCCTGCCGTTATAGGGTTTACGGCGTTGCCGCCGTTGGATTGGAAAGTTATGACGTAAGGATTTGCAGTATAATAAAAGTTGATGGTTCTGTTTGTCTGTGAAAGCGTGATTTTTGCAGGGCTTGCTTCGGCAGGCGTTAATGTGTAGCCGGTAATTGTTTGGGCATCGACCGAAAGAACATAGCCGCTATATGCACCGGTGGCTGTCACCACAGGCGCAATCGATGTTGTCGTCCCTTGAATGTAGGAGTTTACGGTATAAGTAATTACATTTTCATTCAAAGATGTGTAGGCATCCTCAATGAATCTAAGTGCTCCATCAATGGTAGCCTGGTCGGTATTCGGTTTATTTAAGATAAGATTCGCATAGTCGAAGAGTGCCTTAAAATTGTCCCAAATCGTTGGGTTAGAATAATACCATGACTGTGGATTGCTTCTTCCGCCGCCGGCACCGGTAAGAATATCGTTCACTTTTTGCCGTAAAGCGCCTTTATCATACTTATACGCAGTCAAGCAAACCGATGTGAACCCCGTTAATGTGCGCTTACCGTCAGGACCTTTGGGCGCTTGTGTTTTCATTGTAACGGTATATGAGGTTCCGGATACGTCCGGCCCCGGCCCGTTAAATGCTGCGGTAATGGTATCCCCTTTGTTTATAAGCAAATTCGAAGTGCCTGCAATCCCCAGTTGAGCGAGGGCTGTTGCATCGTTAGCAGGATCTGATGTTGATTCTTCATCAGAAACACTGTTCACATTGCCGGCTTGGACAAAGCTGCCTATAAGACGGTTGTCGCTTGAATAATTCGAGAGATTATCAAAAAGGAAAAAGCTAACACGCAAATTGAGGTCTGCCAAAGAGGTTGCCGTGCTGGTATCCACATAAACACTTGCTTGCGAACGGTTACCATCGGCTTTATATCCCCCATTAAACTGTGATTTTGTTCCCTTTGTATTGCTTACATTGAACTGGACCTTATGGGGAGAAACCGGATTGTTTACAAAAGAATCACCGGCAAAGTTGTAGTAGCCGTGGGAACCACCTGTTCCCTCACCGCTGTAGACATTGACACCAAGGTAGCGATAGTTGATGGCCATTCTGCCTGCTTGCCCGGTAACACCAAAATCATAGGGTTGGTAAAAATAGTGAATGCCGGAAGGCATCAAAATGCTCTCGACATAAGAGTATGCATATGTCAAGTAATTTGCGCCTTCATAATAGTAAGATACAGTATAAACGATGCTCTTGCCCGGAGTCGCGGTTCCACCGGTAACGGTTGCCGAATATGTTTGAGCGTCTTTTGCAACCGAAGACATGGAAACGCTGCCACCTTCCGTAGCTGCTGTTATGGACAAGGGCGGAGAAGCATCTAAAGTAATCCCTGCCGGCAAAGTGAATGAAACACTCGGCCAAATCGGCGTTTCACCGGCATAGGCAGCATTTGCGTATGTTGCCGTTCCTAAATCAGGAACACCGGAAGGCGTTGCCTTCACAAGGGTGTTGCCTGCAAGCAATGAGTTAGCCGATGCCGCTACCCTCGCTACTTTAGTTGCAGAAATGTTAACGACAGGGGGTGCAACAATGGACACAACACCTTTTTCGCTCATTACCACCTTGCCTGCGGACACAGACGAAAATTCGACAGATACAATGGAAAAGACCATCGTAACCGCAAGTATAATACTGATAAAACGTTTCACTCTGCTCAATTTATAGCCCCCTATTAAAAAATCTTTTCACACAATGGTTGCTATGTTACGCTCAAGAAAGTATAACATAGCGACTTATTGGTGTCAACACAATCGATCGTATGCTCCCGTGCAAAACTTGCAAAATATCTTGCCGGTAAGCGTATTTGTTTTAAATTAATTCGTTCGGATTTGTCTGATCAATGGTGCCGATGCCGATAACCGCAGCCTTGAGCATGTTCAAGTCAAAAGCATCCACAACCCCGTCTTGTGTTAAATCGGCTGCAAGTTCAAATGCACGACCGGGCACAAAAGCGGCTTGATAAGATGCTGCCAGAGCAAGCAGATTTTTATCCGCTGTGTCTACCAGACCATCACCGTTGACATCGCCAAATATAACAATGTAATATGTTTTTAACACAGTTCCCGTTCCCAAACCTAAAAGTTCAACTTTTGTTCCTGTACCGAAGTCGGTGTCGTAATAGGTTGTTCGAAGTTCGCCGTTACCTAATATCTGTGTAAAATCAGTGCCAAAGGCACTTTCGGAAATCCCTGCCTCAAGACCGTATATGAACCCGGTATTTTGGTCAATGATCGTTGTCGAGCCCGGTTTCGCAATAAGGTTGATTTCCTCCAATGTCCACAAAGCGGTAAATTCAAGCGTATACGCGGGCATTGTTACCGGAACTGCTGGTGACCAGCCACCAAAATAGAAACCTACTTTTGAGGGCAACGCCGGTTGCTCAATCACAGTGCCGTACGGCGTTGAAACAATGGCGAGTTCCACACCGTCAACCATGAATATTGCATCATAGCTGTTGAGCGCCCAAGTTCCTGTAATGGTAACGTTCCCATTGGGCATTGATGTGGGCACGTTGCCCCAACCCATGAATGTATGCCCCGGTTTTAAAGGCACCTGCGGCAACTGAATGTTGTCGCCATACCCTGTTCTAACAATAGCATATGGCGCACCATCAATCATAAATATCGCGTCAAAGATATTCTTCGTAAAGATTGCGTTCACGCTGACATTGGCCGCCGGCATGGTCTGTAAATCAGGATCCCATCCGGTAAAAGTGTAGCCAATTTTATCAGGGATAGACGGCAGATCAATCGCTGTACCGAAAGCAGCGGTAACGCTTGAGTGCTGGATACCATCTACATAAAAGGTTGCCGTATAAGTATTGATGGTGAATGTAGCGGTAATAACGACATCATTCGCCGGCATAACCGTTGGCACATTTGTCCAGTCAACAAAGGTATGCCCTTCTTTGACCGGGTTAGCAGGCGCTATAATTTCGGCTCCAAAGGACGTGGGTACTTCTGCATAAACAAGGCCGTCAACCATGAACTTTGCATTATAGGAATTTACAGTAAAAATAGCCTCGGTTGTGATGTTTGCTGCCGGCATCGTTGGGGGTACCACAGGTGACCAGCCGTTAAAGGTATACCCTTGCTTGGTCGGCGCTGTAGGAAGGGTAATGGCACTACCGTAAGCCGTCTGAACAGTTTGAAGCAAAACGCCTTCAACCATAAAGGTTATCGTATAGTTATTAATAGACCATGTGGCGGTAAGGGCAATATGGTTTGCCGGCATCACAGTGGGAACGTTACCCCAACCGGTAAAGGTGTAGCCTATTTTAACCGGCGGCTGTGGAAGAACAATCGTATCGCCGGGTACGGTAGGCACTGTTGTGTACACACTGCCGTCAACCCAAAAGACCACGTCAAAAATGTTTTCGTCCCATACAGCCGTAAAGGTTTTGTCAGCCGCGCCCATCAAACCCACTTCCGGCGACCAGCCGGTAAACAAAGAACCGAATTTTTCGGGATCGGCGGGGGCAACTATTTGCGCGCCGTATTGTGTGGGGACAGATGCTATTGTGACGCCATCCACAACGAAATAGGCGTTATACGCATTAATGGAGAATTGAGCTGTAAAGGTTTTGTCGGAAGCCGGCATGTTGCCAACAACCGGAGACCAGCCGGTAAAGGTGTAGCCCATTTTAGAAGGACCGGAAGGCGCCTGAATCGGAGCGTTATACTCTGTTAAAACCTGCGCATAAGGCACACCGTCCACAACGAAGTAGGCTGTGTAAGAGTCGATAAGGAATAATGCTGTGAAAGTTTTGTCCGACGCGTCCATTTTGCCTAAATCGGGCGACCATTTTACAAAAGTGTAGCCGGTCTTGGAGGGGGCCGGAGGTGCCGTTATATCTTCGTTATATTCGAAGGGCAAACTTGCGTACACGTTGCCGTCAACCATAAAGTTTGCGTTATAGGTATTTATCGACCACTGAGCGGTAAGTGTAATGTTTTCCTCAGGGAAGATAGCGGGGAAACTCGGTGTCCAACCATTAAAGGTATAACCTTCCTTTACCGGAGGAACCGGTTCGTTCGCCGGCGTTCCTACCTCACCATATAGTTCGGTCATCGGCGTTCCACCGAGTGTTTCAAAATAAATGTTTGAATGCGGGGGTATAGTGGTGTCAAGCTCGATGGTTTTATTCGCATCTATATAGTCGGTATCAAAATCCAGAACCGACTGCCCGTTTGATGAGAGCGTTGTTGAGTTGGGGCAATAGAAGTAATACTGGGTACCGGTTGTGTTGGTTAGCGAGCGGTCCCAACGCTTATCCATAAATATTTTACCGGACCCGACGGCATCATCCTTAACTTTAAGCCTTACTTTATAAAGCCACTGCGTGTCATCAAGCATCAAGGGTTTGCCTTGGTTTGCAGAGTTACTACTGGCTGTAAAATTCGCCGCAACGAACTTATAAGCTGAGCTTTCCCCATTGACAAAGGTTGACGGCCATTCAAAGGCAGGGCTGGTTGTTGCACCACCATAACCGGAAATAGCACTTGCGTAATAAGCATTTAAAGGGTTGGGTGTAATAGCCATCTTGTTTGCTCCAACCACGCTGAAAAAGCTAGAATCATACATAATAACAAACCGAGATGACCCGCAGTAGAAATTTGTTTTTGCCGAAAGAAACACGGTTACTATATCACCGGCACGGGCATCGGTTGCCGGTACCAGTTCGTCGTCAACAGTCTTGTAAGTCGTAAGCGTTACTTGAGAGGCTCGCTCGGTAGCCGTCCATGAAGCGACAAGTGTAAAGTTGTCGACAGGAGGCATTGTGGTAAACTGGAAAGGATTCCCGTTTCGCAACCAACCGGAGAATACATATCCAAATCTTCTGGGGGGGGTCGGCGGATTAATATCAAAACCTACAAATTCCGTAAAATTAGGGATGGCATTGCCACCGGCAGAATCAAAGGTAATGGTGACGCTTTTGGGTTGCCACTTAGCATACAGGGTAAAGCCGTCGTTGACCATGGTAATGGGCCATTCGGCAGGATTGGCAAAAGTACCGTTGTCGTAGTACCAGCCCAAAAAAGTATGGGCTACCTTTGCAGGATCGTTAGGCGGATACACTTGAGCACCGGCCGATGATGTAATCGAGGCAACAGTCGTTCCCCCATTCGGGTCAAAGGTAATGGTAAACCTTGTATAAGTCCATTTTGCATAAAGCGTAATGGCATTGGAAGGCATCGTAAACGGCCAAGTAACCGGCTGGGTGAAAGAAAAATCTTTATACCAACCCACGAAGCGGAAAAAGTTCCTGGTGGGGTCTGCCGGTTGTTGAACCTTGCTGCCGGGTGAAGTGACAATCGGTGCAACGGCACTACCGTTGTTTGAGTTGAAGGTCAAGGTTACCGGTGCCTGAGTCCAACCGGCATAGAGGGTTCCCCCCTGGTAAGGCATCGAATATGGCCATGAAACCAATTGAGTACATTCGACATCGCTGTACCAACCGGAAAACACTTCAGTCCCTTTGACCGGGTTTGTCGGTTTCACCACAGGGGTTTGATAGTTTTGGGTGACAGAGCTTATCTGCGTGCCGCCATTTGATTCAAAGTTAAGCGTATACACCAGAGCAGTATAATAAAAGTTAACTTCGGTGTAGGGCTGGGTAAGCGTTAGGCTGACCGGGCTTTGATAAAACGGGTCAAGAAAATAGCCGGGAATGGTTTGCGCAATGGCATCCAGTATAAAGCCGTTTTGCGAAGTCGAACCCGTAATGGCCGGTATTATGGCCGTTGAGGTGCCGGTCACATAAGAGTTTATGGCATAGGAATACACCGCAGCCGGAGCTGCCGCAACAGGCCTGCCCGGATCATAGTCGCCACCACTATTATTTGCTGCTTGCCCTGCAAACACGGAAAAATCAAAAGAGAAAATTGAAACAAAGAGTGTGACCACCAAAAGTAAGCTGAGTGCGCGTTTGAATATTTTCAATTTAAAGCCTCCAAACTTAAAAAATCGACAAAAATATCTACACTATTCTACATTCTGAGTATATCACAGCAAGGTGACAGTGTCAACAAAAATGGCGTAATAC
>CAZMSM010000067.1:0-11080 GCA_964568955.1 uncultured Eubacteriales bacterium
ATATTATTTACAGATTGTCACCCTCTGTTCTGAATAATTTACATAAAAAAACAGGGATCGACGATTTTAGTCGTTAACCCCTGTTATTTTTTAAAACTGTTTGGCTAAAACATTAAAACTAGCCGATTTCCCTCAACAGGTTGCCGCCGAGAATCTTCTCTTTTGCGGTATCCGTTATGTTCAGGGACTTGATTCGCCTGATAGAATCCGTTATATAAGCCGCATCTTTAAAGGGGAAATCCAGCCCGAAGATGCTCTTTTCTTCCCCGGTTTGGGCAATCAACGTTTCAAGCTGGGTGTCAGTCAAAGTCCAGGCACCGCCTCGTTTGCTGTCAATGCTCGTCCACCCTGCGAAAATACGGGGCTGGCGCCCGCCGCGTTTATTGTTGGCAATGACTGCGAGGGCTTCATTGAAAAAGCTGTACCCGCCGATATGCTCGAGGCTCAAGCGCAAGTCGGGGAATTGGTAGGCCACTTCGTCATACTGTATGGGCAAATTGTCTTTGAGGCGGGACCAGTGCAGCCCCGTGTGAAAGGACAAAAACAGGTTGTGGCTTTGCGCGCACGCATAAACCCTCAGTGCCCGGTCTTCCAAAATAGCAAATTCTTGCGCAGGCGGGTGCAACTTAATGCCTTTAAAACCGAGTGAGGCGACAAGCGCCACTTGATCTTCCAAATCGTCCCGGTCAAAATCAATCGTGCCAAAGCCCGTGAAGGCGGGGTCATTTTTGATTTGCTCACTAAGCCAAACATTATTGTTGATGTCGAGCCCAAGCTCGGCAAATATTTTTGGGAAAGTTGCGAAGGCAACGCATTTTTCAATGCCGCACTCGTCCATCAGTCTTTTCAGCGCATCTAAATCTGCGTTTTCGCGCAGCCCTGTCGGGTAGACATGCGCGTGGTTGGCAAAAATCATAAAAAATTCCCTCCTCGATTAACTACATTGTGCGGCCAGGTAACGTGCGGTCTCCAGCATCATCTTGCACGCCGGCACAATCAGCTCTTCCGGGAACTTTAGCAGGAAGTTGTCAGCCTCAAGCGTAAAGTCACCGGTATAGTTGATGTCTTTGAGTGCCGTCGTTATTGCCTGCCAGTTAAGGCTTTGCGTGAAGGGCAGGGTATGTAGGTCACGCAGGTGATTGTTGTCATGGATATGCAGTGCCTTCAGGCGGTCATGCCCGAGGGTGCGTATCATGTTTTGGGCCGTTTCACCCACGAGTCCTGCGTGTCCTACGTCAAGGCAGGCCGTAAAATACCGGGGGTCCAGCGCGTCAATGAACTCACTGAACTCACGCCCGGTGCTGCAGACATTGGGGATAATTTGGGTGTTGTTTGGGTTGGTGCCAAACATATTTTCCAGCGCTACCTGAACGTTATATTCTTTGCACACCGGTATCAGCGAGTTGTAAAATTCGATGTTGGCTTCTTTTTTGTTTTCCGCCCCGGCGATGGGATGAACAATAACAATTTTTGCACCAAGGATGGAGGTAACGGCAATCGCCCGATGAATAAGGGGGGCAATTTTTTTGTTATAACCGTCGTCACCGACTCTGCGTGAAGGGAAAGGCGCATGCGCCTGATTAAAGCAAACGCCACATTCTTTGGCAACATGCT
Organism: uncultured Eubacteriales bacterium; assembly: GCA_964568955.1. GTDB lineage: Bacteria > Bacillota > Clostridia > Oscillospirales > Acutalibacteraceae > UBA1447. The sequence continues at coordinate 1,615 of CAZMSM010000067.1, forward strand.
TGAGGTGGCTTGCATAGTTTTCGTAATCATTGCCAAAAACGGGCGCGATATTTTCGTCTGTTTTGAACATCGAAAAGTCGATGGCGTCAAAACCTACTTCGGCTATAATCCGCACCGCTTTTTCATCGCCGAACCGCCGACCAAGTTCTTCTGTTTGGGTTGAAACTCTCATACTTTCTTACCTCCATCTGAATTTTCCGTTTTATTTTAACACATGTACCGTGTGCTTTCAAGCAAAACACACAGGCGCTCCGGTTGCGTTTTTGATTTTTTACGCTATAATGGATGGTATATTTTACATTTTTATTTTGCAAGGAGTGAATCGATGCGAATTTTGGTGGTTTCCGACTCGCACGGGGATGTGTTTGGCCTGCGCGAGGCCATTGAGGCACAACCCAAAGCCCGCATGATCGTTCACCTGGGCGACGGGGAGCGCGATATGGACGCTCTTTCGCATTTGTTTGAAGAAATAAAAGTTGTGCAGGTACGCGGCAACACCGATTTGGGTGTATTTGCTCCCAATACTTGTGTAGAAACGGTGGAGGGCAAACGCGTTTACTGCACCCACGGGGATAGGGAAAACGTAAAAGGCGGTACCGACAAACTCAAAAGAATCGCAAGGGGCGAAAAAGCCGACATCGTGCTGTTTGGGCACACGCATGTGCCTAAAAACGAATATGAGGACGGGCTTTACATATTCAACCCCGGCAGTATCAAGCAAGGTAGTTACGGTGTGGTGGACATCACAAAAGCAGGCGTCGTCTGCATCCATATGAAGCTGTTTGATTAGCGAGCAAAAGTCGATGGGCAATGGCTGTAATACGCATGGGCATTGCTCTACATAGCGATTATTTACAAAAGGAGTTTTACCATGTACAAACCAAAACTTGTTCTCTTCGATTTCGGGGGCACACTGATTACGGACAGTGAGTTTCGTCTGCAACCCGGTGCCCAGGCCCTTCGTTTGGCGGCAGATAATCCGGACGTCACAACGACCGAAATCCTGGGTGATTTATGGCGTTCCTTGGAAGATCGGCTGTCCCACAGGGCACGCGGTGAAGATGCCGGTTTTGAGCTGGACATTCAGCTTTCGGGCATTTTGCGTAATATTTTTGCGGTTGCCGGGCTTCGCTATTCCATTGATATAACACAGTGTGAAGTGATTTTTGACCGCCATAATTCCGAGCGTACACCGACCCCATATATGGCTGAACTGCTCCAAACGCTTGGCACGGCCGGTATTAGAACGGCGGTTATCAGCAACACGGTGCTCTCGGGAGCTGCGATGGCCCTTACAATAAAAGAGCATTTCCCGCAAAGTGAAATGGAATTTGTCATAACGAGTGCCGACTATATGTTTTGCAAACCCGCGCCGGAAATGTTTGTTGCCGCCGCAAAAATAGCGGGCCTTGAACCGGGGGAATGCTGGTATTTAGGGGACACTTTCGGAGCTGATGTCGTCGGCGCACACGACTGCGGGATGCTACCTGTTTTGTATGAAAGTAAGTCGAATACCCCGTTTGAAATGAGGGAACGACAAGGCAAAGCGTATTATGTTGTGAACAGCTGGGCTGAGCTGATCACGAGGATTTCCTAGCAGAGCACAAATAAGCAAATAAGCAAATAAACAACTTAACAAGCTAACCAAAAACCCCCTCCGCCGTTTTATCCGGTCGGAGGGGTTCACACTCTGGTGCGCTGCTTTTACGCTTTGCCTACAATCTTTTCCAAATCAATCATATCGATAGCGTGAACAGGGCACACGTCAATGCATTTGCCACAAGCGGTGCATTTGTCATAGTCCACTTTCGCGCAGCCGTCAACGATGGTAATGGCGTCAAATTCACAGGCTTTTACGCAGCGCATACAGGTGATACACCCGGTTTTGCACTGCTTGCGGGTGACGGCACCTTTCTCTTTGTTGGCGCACAGCACGGCCGCTTTTGCCTCATGCAAAGGCATCATTTCAATCAAGCCCTTGGGGCAGACCGCCACACATTTTTTACAGGCACGGCAGGCTATGGGGTTTATCCGCGCAATTTCGTCGCAGATGTGGATGGCGTCGTAATCGCAGACCTCCACACAGTCGCCAAAGCCGAGGCAACCGTAGTTGCAACTTTTGGGCCCACTGAACAGTTGTGTTGCCATTTTGCAGCTTTTAACACCGCTGTAAACAAGTTTGTTGCCGGTGTTGTGGGCGTTGCCTTGGCACAGTACGACTGCAGCCGACGGCAATACTTCACCCGCGTCAAGACCCGTGAGCACAGCGATTTTTTTGGAAACAGCGGTGCCCCCCGGTGAGCACAGTGCCGTGTCGGTCGTTTCGCCTTTGGACAAAGCGGTGGCGTAACCGGCACACCCGGAATAGCCGCAGGCACCGCAGTTGATGCCCGGCAAAGCCTCTTCAATGTTCTCCGCTTTTTTATCGACGGGCACTGCCATGATGATAGAGGCAAGCGCAAGCCCCAAACCCGCCAAAAGACCAATGGCGGAAACGACGAGAACAGCAATAACAATTTGATTCATTTTTCCGCCTCCTATCTGAATAAACCTTCAACAATACCGCCAAAACCTAAAAACGAAACAGAAACAAGGGATGCCGCGACGAGGGTTATCGGTAACCCGCGCATAAATTTCGGAACATCGCAACTTTCCAAACGCTCCCGAACCCCGGCAAACATAAACATGGCAAGCATAAAGCCAAGACCCGCGCCGAGTGAATTGACAAGCGACTGCGTGTAGGTAAGTGACTTTACAATGTTGAGCAATACCACGCCTAGCACGGCACAGTTTGTAGTAATAAGCGGGAGGAAAATGCCCAAAGATTTGTACAGCGGCGGCATATATTTTTTTAGTATAATCTCAACAAGCTGAACCAGTGCGGCAATAACCAGGATAAAGACGATGGTTTGCAGGTATTCCAAGTCGTTTTTTGCTAAGACGTAATGGTTAATGGGCCACGTAGCGGCGGTAGCGAGCACCATGACAAAAATAACTGCACCCGACATACCCATTGCAGTGTTGAGTTTTTTTGAAACCCCCAAGAAGGGGCATATGCCAAGGAATTTGGAAAGAACAAAGTTTTCCGTGAGGATGCCGGTTAGCATAATGGTTAAAAAAATCTTCATTTTGCCATCACCTCATCCTTCCCGTGTTTTTCCGGATTCTCTTCAATCTTTATCGAGCAGGAGTTTGCCATGGGGCAAGATTCACACCCGTGAAGCTCGGCTTTAGGCAACCCCTTTTTTTCCGACAGACGGTTTGCTATAGCCATCAACAGGCCAAAGACAAAGAAGCCGCCGGGTGGCAATATGAATATGGCCATCGGCGTGATGGAAGCCGGTAGAATTTGAAAGCCGGCGAGGGTACCCGCCCCCACGAGTTCCCTGATAATGCTCATTGCAAGCAGGGCGGCGGTAAAGCCAATACCCATGCCGACACCGTCCACAGCCGAGGCAATAACAGCGTTTTTACCCGCAAAGGCCTCCGCTCTGCCTAAGATGATGCAGTTGACAACAATAAGCGGTAGGAAAATCCCGAGTTGCTCATCAACCGACGGTGCAAAAGCTTTTACCAGCATCTGCACAATCGTAACAAATGATGCGATGACGACCACGTATGCGGGGATTCTTACTTTGGCGGGGATTACTTTCCTTAAAGCCGAAATGACGATGTTCGAGCCTACCAATACGATGGAAGCCGATACGCCCATGCCGATAGCGTTCTCAATCGACGTTGAAACCGCAAGCGCAGGGCAAGTGCCCAGAACCAGGCGCAAAACCGGGTTTTCTTTAAGAAAGCCCTTTGTCAGTTCCTGTCTCAATGTTTTTTCTTCAGCCATCAAGTGTCCCTCCCGCTAATGATTTGTAAAGTTCAAGTGCTGTATTTACGGCATTCACAACCGCGCTTGAGGACAGGGTTGCACCGGTTATTGTTTGCACGCTGTTTTCGTCGGCGGTAGCTGTTAAATTAACTTTAATGCTTTTGCCGATGAATTGATTGACAAAACCGGCGTCCTTCACCTTGGTGCCAAGCCCCGGTGTATCATTGGTTGCCACTACCTTGACACCCGTAATAATACCCTTATTGTCAACAGCTGTGTTGACAAGCACAAGGCCGTCGTATCCGTTGGCAGCGGTTTCGAATATATAGCCGGCGGCTTCGCCCGCGGCATCTTTGCCCGTATAATAATCATAACCTTTACCCGACAAGTAGGCTTTTGTAGGGCCTTCAAAAGTGTCTGCCGTGGGTAAAATAAGTTTGCGTGCGCTCTCGTCGGCGTTTGCCGCAGAAGGATCTGTCGGGTCGGTTTTTTGGGTCACAATATCAAAAAGCTCAAGCGCGATGTTGACCGCGCCTGCAACGGCGTCCGAGGTGATGGTGGCACCTGTAATAGCGCAAACGCTGTTGTCGTCTGCATCTTTTTTCACAACCGAAACGCACCCGCCCTTGCCTAAAAATTGTTTTAGGAAAAAGTCGTCATACGCCTTCATGCCAAGCCCCGGCGTTTCGCTCAGTTCAAGGACCTCAATGCCTGATACCGTGCCGTCCTTGGCGATGCCGGTCATCAGTTTAACGTCCCCGCCATAACCCTTTGTAACGGTTATGAAAACGTAACCAATAGCCGCTTCCTTGTCTTTTTCAAACCCTTCAAAGTACGCATAGGTTTGGCCTTCGAATGTAACTTCAAGTGGGTTTTCGCTGAAGTGCTCTGCCGTTGGCAAAACCTCTTTGCGCGCGGCATTGGCGTTGGCTGCCGCCAAAGCTTCAATTTTCGGCTTGGTAAGCTCATTGGTCAGTGCCAAAAGAGACGCGGTTACAAGGCAAATGACAAAAAGGATGATACCCGGTAAAATGAGCTCTTTAAAACTTAGTTTTTTCATTGCTCCACCGCCTTTTTTTCTCGAACCTTTTTGGGTGTGCCGAAAGGTTTGGGTGTTGTGAGGTGCTCAATGTGCGGCACAAGGATGTTCATGATAATAATAGAAAACGATACGCCCTCCGGCATACTGCCGAAAAGCCGTATGGCCGCAGTTAAAAGACCACAGCCGATGCCGAAAATTATCTTGCCCTTGATATTGACGGGGGAGGTCGTGTAGTCCGTCGCCATAAAAATAGCGCCCAGTAACAGCCCGCCGCCCATGAGGTGGTATGCGACAAAGGTGAGATCACCCTTGCCGGCAATGAGCATAATAACCGCCACCGTGCCGATATAAGTAAACGGAATCGCGAGGGAAATAACCCCGCGGATAATTAAAAACAACCCGCCCATCAGCAGTGCGGCGGCGCAAACTTCGCCAAGACTGCCCGAGCGTTGACCAAAAAACATTTGTGTCATCGTGGGCATTCCCTGCACACCGGCCAAGTTTTCAACCCCGCCGCTTGCAAACAGGCTGTTGAGATGTGCGAGCGGGGACGCAGTCGTGACCGCTTCAACATCGCCACGCCAGGCAAAAGCGCTCGTCCAAGTGGACATCGCCGACGGGAAGGATACGGTTAATACAATCCGTGCCATCAGGGCGGGGTTGACAAAGTTCATCCCGATGCCGCCGAAAAACTGTTTAACAACCACGATAGCGACGACCGAACCGATGCCTGCCATCCACAGCGGGATAGAAACGGGCAGGTTGAACGCTAGAATCACTCCGGTTACCACGGCACTCAAATCACCTAGGGTCCCCGGGCGTTTCATCGCTTTGCGGGCGAAATATTCGCTGAGCAAGCAAGTGCCAACGGTTACGGCCGTGACCGCCAAAACCCTCGGACCGAAGAAAACAATGGCAGCGAAAAAGGCGGGGATAAGCGCAAGAATAACATCAAGCATAATACCCGTGGAGGTTACGCTCGAACGAATATGCGGTGATGCGCCGACTGTGAGCTTTTTATCCAAAGTCATTTTTTACCACCTTTTTCTGCAAGCATTGTTTTGGCGAGCCTCATGTATTGCACAAGCGGTATCCCCGACGGGCAAGCATACGAACAACTGCCACACTCCATGCAAACCAAGACACCTGTTTGTTTGATTTTTTCAACATCCCTTGCCTTGGCAAAACGCGCTATCAAGGTTGGCATAAGGTCCATGGGGCAAACATTGGCACATCGCCCGCATCGTATGCAGTCCCTTTCCCTTTTGATTCTGTGCGATTTTTCCGAAAAAGCAAGGATTGCATTGTTTTGTTTGAGCACGGGTAAGTCTGTTCCGATAATGGCCAGCCCCATCATCGGCCCCCCGGTGATAATTTTGTAAGGCTCACTTTCAAAACCGCCGCAAAAGTCAATAATCTCACCAATGTTGGTGCCAATAGGGACACGCACATTTTTCGGGTTGGCGATTGCGGAACCGTCCACCGTTAACGAACGGCTGACGAGCGGTTTGCCGGTTTTGAGGTAGCGGGCGATAAAAGCCACCGTTGCGACGTTCATAACAAGGCAGCCGATGTCGGCGGGCAGTTTACCCGGTGGCACTCGACGCCCTGTTGTTGCTTGCACCAAAACCTTTTCCGCCCCTTGCGGGTAGCTGGATTTGAGCACCATGACGTTCACGGTGTTATCCGTGTCGTTGCTGTTATCGGCAATCTTTCGAAGCTCTTTTATGGCTGCCGGCTTATTGTCCTCAACAGCGATAATCACATTTTTTATCCCGAGCAGTTCTTTGAGCGTGAAGATGCTTGACAGAATATCCCAGGAGTTATCAATTGACTCTCGGTAATCAACTGTAATATAGGGCTCGCATTCCGCGATGTTGATGATGAGTGTATCCACATTCTTTTCCGGTGGGAAGTTCAGCTTTACGTGCGTTGGAAATCCTGCCCCCCCAAGCCCCACAAGGCCCGATGCCCGCACAGCTTTGATGAAATCTTCACGGTTTGCAACCCTTGGGGGCGTAATCCCTTCAAAAAGCCTCATTTCGCCGTCGGACTCAATCGTGATACTTTGTGAAATGACACCATTTGGCAGTGGCGTTTCGCCGATAGCCACCACTTTGCCGGAAATGGAGGCGTGTATGGGCGCGCTGATATACTTTTCACTATCGGCAATCAATTGGCCGACACCTACCGTGTCGCCCTTGCTTACAATCGGCGTGCAGGGGACGCCAATGTGTTGCTGCATGGGCAAAATTACCTTGGCCGGCGCAGGCATGCGCTCGACTTCAAATTCGGCGGTGTTTTTGTTGTGTGAAACCGACACACCCCCGTGTGTCCGTGCAACTGCCTTGAGAACACTGCCCGGTTTTATTGCTTTCATCGATTCATCTCCAGTCGATATTTCAATATCAATTTCGTTATGTCAAAAATTCGCTTTGTTTATCCAGTGCAGGCAGAACAATCCGAAGGACGGTGCCCGTAACCAACCCCGTCATAATGGCGAAAAAAAGCAGCACCGGGGCATAACCAATGACCGACGAAGTGCCGGTTAACACCATGGCCGCCAACAGCTGACCGGTGTTGTGTGCAACAGCCGCCGCTACGGAAATACCGGCGATGCCAAAAGGTCTTTCACGCAGCTGCAAAAGCCCGAACATAACAATTGTACTCAGTAACCCGCCGGAAAAACTCATAAAGAAGGCGGCAGGTCCCCTGGTAAGCCCTGCGAAAACCGCTTTGATAGTCGTTATATACAGCGCTTCAAACAGACCGATTCGAGCAGCCGTATACATCGTGACGATGTTTGACAAGCCGGGTTTTGCACCGGGTGGCATGCCCGGCAGCGTCGGAATAAGGCTTTCCAGTGCCGAAAGCGCAAGCGCCTGCGCACCCAATATGCCCAAGAGGGCGATTCTTTTTGTTAAAGCTGATGATTTGGATGACATGAAAAACTCCTGTTGGTTTTATGTATGAGGCTTCGGATTTATAGCATAGGCGTGATTGCCGAACAGCCCTTTAGCAGCTGTTTAATAGGTAATAACATCCGGTACGCCTTCGCTCTTTTTGCCGCCCGTCAACACAATAACCGTTTTTGCGGGCAGGCATGCGGCGGTTTGCCCACGGCGTGTGAGCATGCCGGCGTTGACGCACAGCTTATCCGGGCAATCTGCTTCAAAATACCCGATGGCATTCTTTTCAACCAAGACGACCCCTGCCGGGTCACTGGCCAAATCTATTGTATAGCTGCTTGCAACCGTGTTTAAATCGATGCTGTAAATTTCGTTGCCGTTTTTATATATCTTTGCGGTTAGGTTGTCGCTACTCATCACGCGCGGCAAAAGCATAGCGGCACAAAGCAGGCAAAAAATAAAAATCAGCACGAAATCCGCTCTTTTAAATAGTTTTTTCATGACACTACCCCTGCTGATGCCAACGAATAATCATTGTTCGTGATTTTAAAGGCACCGTCAAGCCCCGGTGTGACTTGAACGGTTTGTCTATCGGTAATAAAAACGGCGTCGGCCTTATACTTTTCCAACAACGGCAGACTGTTTTCGTAACCCAGCACAAAACACGCGGTTGAAAGGGCGTCCGCCACCAAGCCCGAATCGCACACGACCGTAACGCTCGCTAAACCGCTTTTGGCGGGGAAGCCCGTTTTGGGGTCCAGGATGTGAAAATAGCTTTCATCCTCCCGAACAAAGGTCTTTTCGTAACTGCCGGATGTTGATATGCAGCTGCTTTTAAGCGTTAAAATACCCATGTAATCGGTTGATTTACCCTGTGGGTCACGTACCCCAACGCGGAAGTCGTCCTTATCCCCGTACAACAGTATACTACCACCCACGGAGATAATGGCGGATTTTACTTTGCTTTCACTCAAAATCTTCATGGCCTCGTCGCAGGCAATGCCTTTACCGACAGCCCCCATATCCAAACTTTGCCCGCGGGCAATTGTAACGGTGTTGCCGCTAATCTCTACCGAGCGGTAATCTACATTTTCGAGCAAGCCTTCCAGTTCATCTTTTTTCGGCAACTGCTCATTTTCGCCGCCAAAGTCCCACAATGCGGTAATTTTACCAATGGTTATATCCAGTGCCCCGCCACTGCTTGCACACACCTCAAGGGTTTTTTTAAGCCACTCGACGGTATTGTCCGCAACGGGGAAGCCTGTTCCTGCGGCATTATTCACTTTTGCGATGTTGGCATCGGCTATCCGCCACGAAAGCCATTTAAACTCAATATTATTGAACCGCTTAAAAATTTCGTCCGCAGTTTGCTCCGCATCATTACCGGTGAGTGTTTGTGTGACAACGGTACCCATCGAAAACTCACTTTTTGTAGATTCGGGGATATTAAAGACAACATCATATATAAATAAAGCTACGAGGGCCACAACGGCAAGGCCCGCTAAAATCAATCCTTTTTTGTTGTTACGTTTGCTTTTTGACGCCAAATTGCCATCTCCAATCCAAAAATACCCCATCAAATCATTCTAAGATATTGTATACTCACACGACAGAATATGCAAGGCTCTTTCAAAAAACGTATGTGTCAAGTAAACGTGGGCAAAAATATTTCAGCACTCAAAACTGATAAGA
>CAZMSM010000068.1:0-10867 GCA_964568955.1 uncultured Eubacteriales bacterium
AAATATGAATGATATATTTAAACTGGCCGAGGATATGATGTACCGCAATAAGCTTTCGGAATCATCCAGCGTCCGAAGCAAAACAATTGATTTGATTTTAAACTCTTTGTTTGAAAAAAATAACAGAGAAATGCAGCATTCCCAACGGGTCGGCAGTCTTTGCGAACGTATAGCCAGGGCACTGAATTTCCCTAAAGCAGATATCAGCCAATTGGGTATCGCCGGTATGATGCACGACATCGGAAAAATCGGCATCAGTGAGGAAACGCTGAACAAACCGGGAAAATTGAGCACCGACGAAATAAGCGAAATAAAACGACATTCGGAAATTGGCTACAGAATACTCGACTCGGTAAGTGAGTTTTCGCAATTGGCAAAATATGTGTTGGAGCACCATGAAAGACCCGACGGCAAGGGCTACCCTAAAGGGCTCAGTGACAAGAAAATTTCCCTAGAGGCGAAAATCATAGCCATTGCAGATGCGTATAACGCTATGACATCGGAAAGAACCTATAAAAAGTGCTTATCTTGCGAAGAAGCCGAAGCTGAAATTAAAAAGCGCAGTGGAACACAGTTTGACGCGAGGGTCGCAAAAGTCTTTGTTGAAAAGGTTTTGGGCAAGCAATGGTAAAACAGGAGCTACACGGTGCGGATAGCTGCCACTATAAAGGATGTGAGCGAATTGCCGATAAAAATTGAACATGTCTCCAAGAGTTTTGAAGGCAAAGAGGTTATTAGAAACTTCAGTCTGGAGTTGCCGGAAAAAGGTATTTACGTTCTGCTGGGCGCTTCCGGGGCGGGCAAAACAACCCTGCTACGGCTAATCGCAGGGCTTGACGCACCAGACAGCGGTCACATTACCGGAACCCAAGGCAAGAAAATCTCCTTTGTGTTTCAAGGTGACAGGCTATTGCCCGCAAGCACCGCCTTCGAGAATATAGCCTTAGCGGCCTCACCTGAAACGGCAAAGCTTTGGCTTAAAAGGCTGGAGCTGGACGATGCGGCCGATAAAAAACCAAACAAGCTCAGCGGCGGCATGGCTCGCAGAGTCGCGCTCGCACGCGCCCTCGCCTTCGGTGACGACATTCTGTTGCTGGACGAGCCCTTCAAGGGCTTTGACAGTGAATTAAAAAAGCGGGTAATCCCCTACATTACCGACTTTGCCAAAAATGCCCTTGTTGTGCTGGTGACACATGATAAACAGGAAGCCACCATAGCAGATGCTGTTTTTACCATGGAAACTGCTTTGTGACAAATTGGATAATGCGCATTTATGCACATTTTTGCACAAAAAAGTTATATTTGTGCCAATTTCCCATTGTAATAGCACCCGATTTATTATATAATTATTGCATATGGGTTTGAGCCGATAGCTCTTTCCTAAATAAAATATTGAGGTTGAACTATGAAGAAAAATTTCACTGGCATACTATCGATCATCTTAGCATTTTCTCTGATTTTTTCGCTTGCCGCATGCGGCAAAGATGAAAAAGAGACCACGACCTCTGTCGAAACTACGGTTTCCGATGAAACCACAATGCCGGACGAAACAACCACGACACCTTCCGACGAAACAACCACTGCACTTGCCGATGAAACGACAACAGAGAATCCTTCGGGCGAAACCGTGTCAAACACAGTCGCAACCACAGCAGCCCCCTCAACTGCGCCGAAAACAGTTGCGGAAATCGTCGCATACTACAATGCCGCGGCAAACAAAGCAAAAAAAGAAAAACCGGCTTACACCCTGGTTACAACAAATATTATCGGCGACATCACCAGCTCAAGCGGTTTGCTTGAAGGGATAGCCAAAAGGGTTGTTCCGATGTTCAGTGAAGACCTGGTGCCCACAACGGTAAACGCTAAAAAGGGCGACGGCTCCTCTCTCCCGGTAAAAGACCAGAACTACGGCGGAAAAGTAGAAGTGAGCTCGTTAACAGCAAAAAATGGTGCTATTTGTGTAGACAAAGGCTCTTATTATGAAATTACGCTTAATTTCAGACCCGAAAAGCTCACCAGTCTCCCGACTGACGTCACAAAAATCAGGCATGGTCAAGCGTTCAACATGCTGACAAAAAAACTCGTCGATGACGAAACAGATAAATTCAAAGCGATTGTCAAGATTGTGAAATTTGCACCGGAATATCATGACTGTTATGTCAAGTGCAAAATCGAAAAAGCAACCGGCAACATCCTAAGCGGAACTTATTACTGTGTGAACAACTCCGATGTTGAGGCAAAGATAATTGCTGCCACCTTCGATGTCAACATATTTTTCGGCAACAAAGAAGAATTTACGTTCAAATACTAAATCCGGAGGCAAACTCAATGAGTAAAACTGTATTGATTGAAACATCTGCCCGCCATGTTCATGTCAGCCGGGAAGCGCTCGATGTGCTCTTTGGCGAAGGCTATGAATTGACGCCCAAAAAAGACCTTTCTCAACCCGGGCAATTTGCCTGTGAGGAAAGGGTGCAGGTCATCGGTCCAAAGGGCACTTTCCCCGCTGTGTCTATCCTTGGCCCCATCCGCCCAAGCACACAGGTGGAACTTTCCGCAACGGACGCCCGCTCCATCGGCATCACCGCCCCTATTCGCGAAAGCGGGGATATCAAGGGCAGCGGCGCATGTAAGCTGATAGGGCCCAGTGGCACCTATGATTTAGCCGTGGGCGTTATCATTGCCAAGCGCCATATCCATATGACGCCGGCCGATGCCAAAAGGCTTGGTCTGCAGGACAAACAAATTGTCAGAGTCAAGTCGGATTATGCCGAACGCTCACTGATTTATGACGATGTCGTCGTGCGGGTAAACGAAAACTTCAGCTTGGCGATGCATATCGATACAGATGAATCAAACGCCGCAAATTTGGCACCCGGGTATTTCGGGGAAATCCTTGATTGATGAAGGCATCAATCCCTCTCTAAAATCAGCGGCCTGTGCTTTGCCCGGGCCGCTTTTGCTTGGCAGAAGTCTAGCTTGAAAAATGAAGGTTTTTAGTGATAACGCAATTGGAGGGTTTATAATGGAAAATAATTTTGAAATCAGGCAATTTCAGACAGATGACCTTGAAAAGGTAAACGCTTTTTTTGATTCTATCACCGGCGACGGCAGGGTGTTTTTTAATCGCAATGACGGGAGCAGGCGCGGTGCCCTCACCTTCTTTAACGAGGACGATTCCAAGTTCATCCGATGGATGATGCTCGACGGGGATAAAATGATCGGCTATCTGTCGTGTGGCTTGGGGTAGCACTGGCGGACGGATATAAAGGCAAAGGGCTCGGCTGCACACTTTTGTCACACGCGAAGGAATGGGCTATTGAAAACGGCAAGGGCGGCATCATGCTCACAACCCACATTGCGAATTTGCGCGCCCAAGCGCTCTATGAGCGTGTTGGCTATGAACGCTTAGGCATACACGACAGTGGGGAAATTATGTATATCTTAAGATGGTAATACCGCCCGCTTAGAAATAACCTTAAACTCCCCTGCTCGCCTATTCCGGCGCACAGGGGAGTCTTTGTTTTGTTTTGTTTTTTTGCTATTGTTTATAGGGCGCTGTTGAGCAAAGTATCCATATAAGATTTGTAATGAGCAAAGACGATGCCGGGTTCTTGCAAATCGGGGTTCCAGCGTTTGACCCATTCCAACGATATAAAGCCTTCGTAGCGAAGTGCTTTTAACATAATGAGGGTATCTGCAATCGGAATATCACCATAGCCCATCATACGGTACTCGGGCTTTGCGCCTACCATGACGGAATCCTTCACATGCACATGCTTGATGAAGTTGCCGATGTTGGCAATGGTTTCCACCGGGCTTTCACCACCGAAACGCGCAGTGTGATGCACATCCCACAACACACCGCAGTTTTTTGTGCCGGTTCTGCGTATAAGGGAGCGCATGGCCACTGAGCAGGACAAATCGCCATTGGTTTCAAGCAAGGGGGTAACGCCCAGTGGCTCGGCATATTCGCACAGCTGGCTGTACAGCCCGGCCGTGAGGCGCAAATCACCTTCAGTGATATGTGGCTGGCCTGTGCTCATCACGCGCACATATGGCACGCCCATCGTACTGGCCAGGTCAATATAAGCGCAGGCTTCCACAAAAGAGGCTTGGGCTTTGTCTTTTTCCGCCAGGATAGCGCCGGAGGTCAGGATGGGGATGGTCAGTTTCATGTCCGCAAGGTCCGCTTTTGTCTGCGCCATATTTTCCGGCTGAAACTCGGCAATCTTTGGCGCATACATCTCATCACCGAGCCCTCTGATTTCAATACCGTCAAAGGCCAAATCCTTTGCGGTGGTGATGACTTCTTTCCAGGTCCAGCGGGGGCAGCCCAGGGTAGAAAACGAAAGTTTCATAAAACCATACTCCTTTATGTTTTAAGCTTATCTATCAGGCGGTTTCAATTGTGTCAGCAGACTCCAGCGAGTATTTTTCAACAGCCCTCTCCCGCAGCACGACTTTCTGAATTTTGCCGCTGGCCGTCATGGGGAATTCGTCCATAAACCACACATAACCGGGGATTTTGTAATGCGCCACGTTTTGCTTATAATACGCCTTGACCTCTTCCTCGGTCAGCTCCTCATCGTCTTTTACGATGACACACGCGCAGATTTCCTCCCCGTATTTTTTGCTCGGCACGCCGATGACCTGCACATCCTTGACTTTGTCAAAGCGGTACAGGCATTCTTCCAGCTCTTTGGGGTAGATGTTCTCACCCCCGCGGATAATCATATCCTTAAGCCGCCCGGTGACCTTATAATAACCTTCTTCATCGCAAACCGCAAGGTCGCCAAAGTGAAGCCAGCCATCCTCGTCAATCGCAAGGGCCGTCGCCTCGGGCATTTTGTAGTAGCCTTTCATGATATTATAACCGCGTGCGCAAAACTCGCCGATTTGGTTGGGTGGCAGCGTTTCTCCGGTTTCGATATCCACAATTTTGCATTCCACGCCGGGGAAAGCCTTACCGACGGTTGAACAGCGCCTGTCAATAGATTCGTCCGCGAGCGTCATCGTAACACCGGGTGAGGATTCGGTCTGCCCGAAAACAATGGTCACTTCGTTCATATTCATTTTTTCGTTGACATCCTGCATGGTTTTCACCGGGCAGGGCGAGCCCGCCATAATCCCCGTGCGCATGCGGCTGAAATCATATTGGTCAAAATCCGGATGCTCGAGCATGGCGATAAACATTGTCGGTACACCGTGAACGGCCGTACACTTTTCGCCCTCGAGCGCATCCATTACCTTTTTGGGGTTAAACATTTCAATAGGTACAAACGGTGTGCCATGTGTCAAACAGGCAAGAATTGCGAGCACCATACCGAAACAATGGAAAAACGGCACACAGATACACAGCTTATCCTCATGAGTAAGCTTCATCCCCTCGCCTATGGTCATTGCGTTGTTCAAAATGTTATAATGGGTAAGCATAACACCCTTGGGGAAACCGGTGGTGCCGGAGGTGTACTGAAAGTTGACAACCTCATAACAAGTGCATGAATCCCGAACAGCCGCATACGCTTCATAAGGCACTTGTTCAGCCAAAGTATACAAATCCTTCCAGCGAACCATCCCTGCGGGGCAAGCCCCTTCACCGGCGTAAATAACCGCCTTGAGTTCCGGCATGGCTGGGTTATCAAGGTGGCCGGGCTCACTTTCCGCCAATTGCGGACAGAGCTTGTTGATGATATCAATATAGCTTGTCCCTTTAAAGCCATCAATCAAAACAAGGGCATTGGAGTCCGACTGCTTGAGCTGATAATCAAGCTCAAATAATTTATAGCTGGTGTTGACGGTAACCAATACGCCGCCCATTTTCGCACTGCCGAAAAAGGTCAGTAACCACGCAGGCACATTGGTTGCCCAGATGGAAATTTTATCCCCTTTTTTAAGCCCAAGCGCCATAAAACCGCGGGCGATTGTTTCGCACTCCTCGTCAAATTGCTGCCACGTGCGCTCATAATCCCTGTCGGTATATTTTATCATATTATCGTTCGGATATTTACGCGCCATTGCGGCTAACTGGTCGCCAAGGGTAAGTGTGGAGAACTCTTGCATATATACACCTGCCTGTCATATTTTGTCTTATAAATATAACAAAATCGGATGTTTTATTCAAGAGAAAACACAAATAATAACGAATAATAACGATATTTGTAAAATATTCTTGATACCGCTACACTTTTCTGCCATAATGAGATATTATATTGTATGTATAATCAGTACAAACCAAAGGAGCGTTTACTTTGAACGAGAACGAAAAATTAGCCAATTTACTTTTCCCTGACATCGCCTTTTCCCCGAACCAGTATGAGGCAAAATATCCGCCCCGCCCCTTGCCCGAAAGTGCGAGAGTAACCCGCTTTGCACCAAGCCCCACGGGCTTTTTACATATCGGCAACCTGTTCACCGCTTATGTTAACAAACTTACTGCCGAAAACAGCGGCGGCGTGTTTTTTCTGCGGATCGAGGATACTGACAAAAAACGAGAGATCGAGGACGGCGTTTCGGGTATTCTGGCCGGTTTAAGGGCTTTTGATGTGGAGCCGGACGAAGGCGTTTTAGGCTTTGAAGTTGAACAGGGGGAATACGGGCCCTACCAACAAAGCAACCGATGCGATATTTATCGCTGCTTTGCAAAAGACCTCGTAAAACAAGGGCTTGCCTACCCTTGCTTTTGCAGTGAAGATGCCTTGAACGATATACGTGCCGAACAAGAACTGCAAAACGTTAATAAAGGGTATTACGGTAAATGGGCACTTTGCCGCAGCTTGACCTGCGATGAGCTTATTGGAGCTGTCAAAGCCGGCAAACCGTATGTGTTACGACTGCGTTCCACCGGGGACGAAAATCGGCGGATTGTTTTTGAAGATATGATTAAGGGCAAAATAGAGATGCCCCAAGATGTGATGGATGTTGTGCTGCTTAAAACCGACGGCATCCCCACCTACCACTTTGCACACGCCGTGGACGACCATTTGATGCGCACTACCCATATCATCCGCAGTGACGAATGGATAGCCTCTGTACCCCTACATATCGCGCTATTCAAGGCCTGCGGGTTCAAGGTGCCAAAGTATGCACATGTCTCCCCCTTGATGAAAGAAGATGTCGGCGGCAAGCGCAAGCTTTCCAAACGAAAAGACCCCGAGGCTGCCGTGTCATTTTTCGTTGAGCAAGGCTTTCCAAAAACCGCCATGCTGGAGTATTTGCTTACACTCATCAACTCCAATTTTGAAGACTGGCGCAAGGCCAACCCTACCGCGCCACAAAGCGATTTCCCCTTCAATTTGAAAAAGATGAGCCCGAGCGGTGCCTTGTTTGACATGGTAAAACTAAACGACGTCAGTAAAAACGTCATATCTGTCATGACGGCAACACAAGTTTATGAGCAAGCGACCGCATGGGCAAAGGATTGTGACACACAACTCTATGCCCTGCTGTGTGAAGACCCGGATTACGCAACAGCAATCTTGGACATTGACCGTGGCAATAAAAACCCGCGCAAAGATATAGCCCAATGGACGGAGATTAAAGAGTATGTGGCATATTTTTATGACGAGCTGTATACGCCGAACTTTGAACTGCCGGAGAATGTTCTGCCCGAGGACGCAGCGAAGATATTAAAAACATACCAAAGCGTCTTGTGTATTGATGATGATAAAGATACGTGGTTTTGCAAAATAAAGGATATGTGTGCCGGGCTCGGTTATACCCCAAATGTCAAAGAGTTTAAGAAAACGCCGGAAAAATTCAAAGGACATGTGGGAGATATATCCGCCGTTATACGCATTGCCCTGACTTCCAGGCGCAATACACCGGATTTGCACTCGATAATCCGCTTGCTCGGTGTAAAAAAGGTTCACCAACGCATGGAAGATGCGATTCAATATTATGAAGCGCAGTAAACACTCTACTTCAAAAAAATTTATAACCGATTGCGAAATGCGCTTTTTACGGATAGAGCAGAGCCCTATCCCTACAAGGCATACGTGAAAGTGCACTTGGAATAGGATCGTAGGGCAAGGGTTCTACTCTTGCCGCGTACACAACCAACTAAAAGATATAAAGATAGGATGAGGTAAAATGGATGAGAACACGGTAAACTCTTCAAATTTTATACACGACATTATTGACGAGGAACTCGCCGCAGGCATCAATACGCGGGTGCAAACGCGTTTCCCGCCGGAACCCAACGGCTACTTGCATATTGGCCATGCCAAAGCCATATGCATCAACTTTACCACTGCACAAAAATATGGCGGCATCTGCAACCTTCGTCTGGACGACACAAACCCGTCCAAAGAGGAAATGGAGTATGTGTCTTCCATCATGGAAGACATCAAATGGCTCGGCTTTGAGTGGGAGAACCTTTATTATGCCTCAAGCTACTTTGATTTTATCTACGATTGTGCTATCAAGCTTATCGAAAAAGGTACGGCATACGTGTGCGATTTGTCGGCGGATGAAATACGCGAACACAGGGGCACCTTGACGCAAGCCGGCAAAAACAGTCCCTACCGCGAGCGCCCCATTGAAGAAAGCCTTGACCTTTTCCGTCGCATGACCGCGGGGGAATTTGAAGACGGCACACGGGTATTGCGTGCTAAAATTGATATGTCCTCCCCTAACATCAATATGCGCGACCCTGTCATTTACAGAATCGCTCATATCTCGCACCATCAGACGGGCGACAAATGGTGCGTCTACCCCATGTACGATTTTGCCCACCCGCTTTCGGACGCAGTGGAAAACGTTACCTACTCCCTGTGCTCACTGGAATTTGAAAACCACCGCCCGCTCTATAATTGGTTCCTCGATCAAATTGGTTTTAAAGAGCCCCCACGCCAAATAGAGTTCGCACGGCTAAACTTAAATTACTGTGTTACCAGCAAACGCAAATGCTTGGACTTGGTGGAAAGCGGCAGTGTCAGCGGTTGGGACGACCCACGCATGGTCACACTCGGCGGTCTTCGCCGCCGCGGCTGTCCACCGGCTGCTATTCGTGATTTTATTGAGCGCGTCGGTGTCGCAAAGGCATACAGCGTGGTGGACTATGGTTTGCTCGAAGCTTGTATCCGCGACAACCTCAACGTCAACGCTCCGCGTGAAATGGCTGTTCTCAGGCCCTTGAAGGTTATCATTGACAACTACCCCGAAGGCAAAACAGAAGAATTTGAAGTAGACCTAAACCCCAATAAGCCGGAACTCGGCACCGGGAAAGTCACCTTTTCTCGCGAAATATTTGTCGAGCAGGAAGACTTTATGGCAGAGCCGGTAAAGAAATATTTCCGCCTGTCGCCCGGCAACGAGGTGCGCCTCAAGAGCGCCTACTACATCACCTGTAACAGTTATGAAACGGACGACAAGGGCGAAGTCACCTGCCTGCACTGCACCTATGACCCACAAAGCGGTGGCGGCACCACCCCGGACAAACGCAAGGTGCGCGGCACACTGCACTGGGTAAACGCCGCGGACGCTGTGAAGGCGCAAGTCCGACTTTACGACCGCCTTTTCAAAGTCGAAAACCCCGCAGACGAGGCGTCCGGGGACCTGCTGAGCAAGCTAAACCCCGACTCACTCAAGGTGCTTGATAATTGCCTGCTGGAAAGCAGCCTGAAGGACATAAAACCCGGCGATGTGTTCCAGTTTATGCGACAAGGTTACTTTTGCGTGGACAAAGACAGCACTCCGGATAATCTGATTATCAACGAAACGGTAGCCTTAAAGTCCTCTTGGTAACCCAGCCTAATCGGCAACCGCGACCCCATCTGCATATGAAAGAGGTACTGTTATGAAATATGTGTTTCGCGTAGTTTCAGCGATTCTCGCTTTATGCGTGATCCCTGCGGCCTACTTCTTATCTTTTGTCCAATTTGTTTTTTCCGCGGTTGTCGCGAACGTCGGGGATGATTTCAGCATCAAAGAAATATTCGAACAGCTCTTTGACAAATCAAGTCCCCTATACGGCTTGTTGGGCAATGGCAGCGAAATGCTGGCGAACGCTTCCGTTAAAACACTGATGCCCGCCGGCATTACCTTTTTATCGTTTTTCGCCCTGGCGCTTGTGCTATCACTCGTCATTTTCTTTTTCGCCTTGTTCAGCAACAAACACATTCTTATCACCTCCCTTGGCGGCGCAGGCTTTATAAGTGTGATGGCTATGTACATCGCTTTCGGCAGATTGGTCACCCCACTGCTTGACGGCACCATTCAAGTCAACGACTTTTTGAACGTCGGGATGCTCGGCTTCCTGATTAACTCCGTCGTAAAAATCGAGGTACTCAAGCTGACGTCCGCAACCCTTATTATGGCGGTCATTTTTGCACTCATCGTCATTTGGGGGCTAGCCTTTATGCTCACGGAAGACGAAAGTGAGAAGAAACAGCGAAGGCTGGAAAAGGCTGCAAAAAAGCAATAGTGATGTGCATGAAATAAGGCTGCAACTGAACGATGTTTTATCGTTAGTTGTAGCCTGTTGTTTTTTTGAATTGATCTGAATAATCAACCGTTCTCTGATTTTTTGAAGGAGACTATTTATGAAACCATACACCACTGTGTTATTTGACTTGGACGGCACCTTGTTGGACACGCTCGGCGACCTTGCCGACAGTGTTAATTTTGCGCTGCGATTGTATAACTACCCCGCTATAAGCGAGGACGACACCAGGCGTTTTGTTGGCAACGGCCAAAGCAAACTCATGGAGAGGGCTATACCCGGCGGAGCAGACAACCCGCATTTCAGCGAGTGCCTTGAAGAATTTATAAATCAATACAAATGCAATATGATGAACCGCACCAAGGCGTATCCCGGTATCTTAAAACTGTTGGCAGCGCTTGAAAAAAGAAATTACCGCATGGC
>CAZMSM010000069.1:0-10600 GCA_964568955.1 uncultured Eubacteriales bacterium
TGGTTAGAACGCTAGCCTGTCACGCTAGAGGTCGACGGTTCGAGTCCGTTCCGGGTCGCCACTTTTTTTCGGTTTGCTGCTATGGCTCAGGTGGCAGAGCACATCCTTGGTAAGGATGAGATCACCGGTTCGAATCCGGTTAGCAGCTCCATAATCCCCAAAAACTCTTCAAAAGAGTTTTTGGGGATTATTTTTTTAACTCAAACGTTCAAAATTTTGTCAAAAAGAATCGTCAAAAACTCTCGAAATATATTGCAATTACTGTTGCTTATGTTATAATACATCTAAATGCTTTGCAAAAAACAATGATAGTTGTTTGCCAAAGCGATATTTTTTGGCGTATTTTGACAAGGAGGAAAATCATGAGCGAAAAACTTATCAACGCAAAATGTGAGCACTGCCCGGAACAGGATACTGAATTTGGCGAAATTGATGCAATTATCGACATTTACAAGGGGAATGACGGTTGCCTGATTCAAGTTTTACATGCCGCTCAGGGCATTTACGGCTATTTGCCGTTACCGCTACAGCGTTATATTGCGGATGCCTTGGGGTTACCCATTTCTGAAGTGTCAGGTGTTGTTTCTTTTTATTCCTTCTTCTCGCCCACACCAAGGGGGGAACACACAATCAGGGTCTGCCTGGGTACCGCTTGTTATGTTCGAGGGGGCAAAAAGCTAGTTGAGCATCTTGAGAAAATGCTTGGCGTAGAACTCGGCGGAACAACGGAGGATGGGAAATTTACGTTCGAGATTGCCCGCTGCATCGGTGCGTGCGGCTTGGCACCGGCGATGATGATTGATGACGAAGTCTTTAAACAGGTTACGCCGAGCAAAATCAATTCTATATTATCGAAATATTAAGGCAGAGGAGTACTCAATATGCATATTAAAAACATTTCGGATTTAGATCAGATAAAAAAAGATTATTTAGAAAATGTCGACAAATTCAGCCATCAGGTGCTTGTTTGTGCGGGAGCCGGCTGTGTTTCCTCGAATTGCGGGCTGGTGAGAGATGCTGTTATAGAAGAGCTTGAAGCTGTGGGGAAATCGGACAGTGTTCTGGTTTTTGAAACAGGTTGTATGGGTACTTGCGCGGTGGGACCGGTTATGCTGATTTTACCGGAGCGAATATTTTACACATCATTGACACCGGAAATCGCAAAAGAGGTTATCAAAGCTCACATTGTTAATGGAGAAATTATCGAAAAATATACATTTTTTGATCAAACCCTCAAAAAACATGTTCCCAAAATCGATGAAATCAGCTTTTTTAAAGAGCAGGTTCGCATAGCCTTGCGTAACTGTGGCATTATTGATTATAAGGACATTGAGGCATACATAGCCCATGACGGTTATTTTGCGGCAGCGAAGGCCTTTGCTCAAATGTCGCCGCAAGGTGTTATTGATGAAATTAAGGCATCCGGGCTTAGGGGCAGGGGCGGTGCCGGTTTTCCCACAGGTGTAAAGTGGCAAGCCGGCTTGAATGCTGAAAAAGGCCAGAAGTATCTTGTCTGCAACGCCGACGAAGGTGACCCGGGTGCTTTTATGGACAGAAGTATTATTGAAGGTGACCCGCATACCCTTATTGAAGGTATGATTTTGGGCGCTTATGCGATAGGCGCATCAAAAGGGTATGTGTATGTTCGGGCAGAATATCCTATAGCGATTGAACGCCTTAACGCTGCGTTGGAGCAAGCCCGTGAATACGGTCTTTTAGGTGCTAAATTGTTCGGCACAAACTTTGAGTTTGACTTAGAAATCAGAATCGGTGCCGGCGCTTTTGTTTGCGGTGAAGAAACAGCATTGATGGCGTCCATAGAAGGGCATAGAGGGGAACCGCAACAGAAACCGCCCTTCCCCTTCCAAAAAGGTCTTTTCGGCAGACCCACAATTATTAATAATGTGGAAACTTTGGCCGGTGTTCCTTCTATTATATTGAAGGGTAGCGAGTGGTACAGCCAATACGGTACGGAAAAAGCAAAAGGCACCAAAGTGTTCGCACTTGCCGGCGATATCGTCAATACGGGTATTGTGGAAGTCCCCATCGGTATCCCCTTGGGCGAAATCCTCTTTAAAATCGGCGGGGGCATCATGAATAAAAAGCGCTTTAAGTCGGCGCAAATAGGTGGACCTTCCGGCGGCTGTGTAACACAGGATAATTTGAACACACCGACTGATTATGAATCCCTCACCATGCTCGGCGCAATTATGGGCTCCGGTGGTCTTATCGCCATGAATGAAGACACCTGCATGGTTGACACAGCGCGGTATTTTATGGACTTTATTCAAGAAGAATCCTGTGGCAAATGCCTTGCCTGCCGTGTTGGCACCAAGCGTATGCTGGAAATATTAGAGCGAATAACCCGCGGTGAAGGTGTTGAAGGCGACATTGAACTGCTCGAGGAGCTGGGTGAAACCATTCAGCAAACAGCTATGTGTGGGCTTGGTCAAACAGCACCGAATCCGGTTCTCAGTACCATCCGTTATTTCAGGGATGAATATGAAGAACACATCAAATATAAGTATTGCCGTGCCGGCGTATGTTCCGACTTGTTCATTTCACCTTGCGAGAATACTTGCCCGGCAAATGTAAACATACCGGGTTATGTTGCGTTGATAGCGTCAGGGCGTTTTATGGATGCCTATGACCTCATACGGCAAGAAAACCCACTGCCGGCAATTTGTGGTAGAATATGCACACATCCGTGTGAAGACAAGTGCCGCAGAGGTTCCGTCGATGAACCGGTTGCGATTTGTGACCTTAAACATTTCGTCGCAAACTATGCATTCAAAAACGAGCGGCGATATGTCGAGGATATTGTTTTACCAAAGAACGGCAAAAGAATTGCTATTTTAGGTGCCGGTGCGTCAGGATTGACTTGTGCGTATTACCTTGCGAGAATCGGTTACGAAGTTGATATTTATGAGTCGCAATCTGTTGCCGGTGGTGTTTTGGCGTTCGGCATACCTGAATATCGGCTTCCTGCGGATGTTCTTGCTAAGGAAGTGGCCACAATAGAGCAGCAAGGTGTAAACATTATTCTCAATACTGAAGTTGGCAAGGACATTGAGTTTAAAAATCTGAAAGAAACGTATGATTCGATTTTTATCTCAACCGGTACACAATTCCCCGCGAAGGTTAATATACCCGGTGAAGACTTGCCCGGCGTAATACCGGGGGTCGACTTCCTTAAGGATGTCAAACTGTTCAACTGTGTAGATTTGCAAGACCAAAATGTGGCAGTAATTGGTGGCGGCAATACCGCAATTGATTCCGCACGAACCGCATTGAGGCTCGGTGCCAAAGAAGTTACCGTTCTTTACCGCAGAACTCTCGATAATATGCCCGCTTATGAGGTTGAAATTGAAGAAGCCCTTAATGAAGGGGTGATAATCCTGGAGCTTGTTTCGCCGGTACGCTTTATTGCGGGTGAAAATGGCAAACTGGCTATGGTGGAGTGCGTCCGCAGGGAAATCAGCGATTTTGACAACAAAGGCAGACGTAACACAACGCATATAGAAAATTCGAATTTCGTTCTTCCTGTTGATACTGTAGTTGTGGCGGTTAGCCAGTATGCAGACCTTCCTTTTATCAAGAAAACGGAAATCGGGGTAACCAATTGGGGAACATTTATTGTTGACCCCAAAACTCTTATGACCACAATGCCGGGTGTTTTTTCCGGCGGTGATGTTGCAAGGGGCCCGGAGGATGTTATTCGTGCCATAGCCGACGGCAAACACGCGGCCATATCAATTGACAAATACCTTGGTGGAAGCGGTAAGCTGAATAAAGGCAGGCACATTGAAATCCCCGAAATTATCGACGAAGACGAAGTTGTTATTCACGGAAGGTTCCCCCAAGAGATGCTGCCGTTGGAAAAAAGAACCAGCAGTTTTGACGAGGTTGTCTTGGGGTATCATAAATTGAATGCAGTAGCTGAGGCGATGCGCTGCTTGCATTGCGATAGGAGGTAGAAGAAAATGATTAATTTAACGATTAACGGTAAACTTGTTCAAGCGGCCGAGGGTAGTACTATCATGGAAGCCGCAAAAGCGAATCATATTATTATTCCCAGCCTTTGCTACCTTGAAAATTCCCATGCGATAGGCTCCTGTCGCATTTGTGTTGTTGAAGTAGAAGGTGCGAAAACACTGCAGGCTTCTTGTATCACAAAGGCAACAGAAGGTATGGTCGTTCAAACAAACACCAATAAGGTGAGAAACGCCCGTAAGGTGCTTTACGAGCTGATGCTTTCGGACCATAATAAGGACTGTCTTTCTTGCCGTCGCAGTCAAAGCTGTGAACTTCAAGAATTGGGGAAAATGCTGGGTGTTGACGAGTCAAGGTTTGAAGGCGATACATTGCCATGCATAATGGATGTGTCGGTTTCAATAACCAGGGACATGTCCAAGTGCATCCTTTGCCGTCGTTGTATTACTATTTGCAACGAAATCCAAGGGACAAGCATTCTTAACGCTCAAAACAGAGGTTTCAAAACCGTTGTCGGGCCGTCTATGGGGTTGGAAATCGGTACGGTAGACTGCGCATTTTGCGGTCAATGTACGGTTGTTTGCCCCGTTGGAGCTTTGATGGAGACAAGTTCCACCAAGAAAGTATGGGATGCGATTAACAACCCGAAAAAGCGCACGGTTGTTCAGATTGCTCCCGCTATCCGTGTCGCAATCGGTGAAGAATTTGGTTATGCGCCCGGTTCCCGTGTTACGGGCAAGCTGGCCTCCGCTTTAGCGGATTTAGGGTTTGACGATGTCTTTGACACGAACTGGGCAGCTGACCTTACGATTATCGAAGAAGGCACCGAGTTTTTAAGTAGGGTGAAGGCAGCACTCACGGGCGGCAAAGCAACATTACCTATTATAACAAGTTGCTCCCCGGGTTGGATTAAATTCGTAGAGCACAATTTCCCCGAAGAACTCGGCCATCTATCCACTTGCAAATCACCACATGCAATGATGGGCGCTGTCGTCAAATCATATTATGCACAAAAAATAGACGTTGACCCCAAGGACCTATATGTCGTGTCCGTTATGCCTTGCACCGCAAAGAAATTCGAAATTACCCGTGCGGAGATGATGAACAACGGTGTGCCAAATGTGGATGCTGTTATCACCACGCGCGAACTTGCGGAAATGATTCGAACAGCCGGCATCGATTTTCTGAATCTGCCTGACGGCGAATTCGACAAACCGCTTGGTTTGTCCACCGGCGCAGCGGATATATTCGGCGTTACCGGTGGTGTTATGGAAGCGGCGCTCAGAACGGTTTATGAGCTGGTTACCGGGCGCGAGTTGCCTTTTGTGCAACTGCATGTAACGCCGATAGTCGGGCTTGACGGGGTTAAAGAGGCAACGGTGAAAATTGAAAACACGCTTGAGGATTACAACTTCCTTGAAGGTGTTGAAGTGAAAATTGCGGTCGCCAGCGGTCTTAAACATGCACGCACGTTGATGCAGCAAGTGGCGGACGGTACTTCACCCTATCATTTCATTGAAATCATGGGTTGCCCGGGTGGTTGTATAACAGGCGGCGGTCAGCCGAGAAGCGCAGACCCCGACGTCGGAGAAAAACGCTTGCAAGGCATATATGATGAGGATGAGTCAAAAGTGCTCAGGAAGTCTCATGAGAATCCTTCCATCATAGCCT
This sequence comes from uncultured Eubacteriales bacterium, assembly GCA_964568955.1. Lineage (GTDB taxonomy): Bacteria > Bacillota > Clostridia > Oscillospirales > Acutalibacteraceae > UBA1447. Next base: position 5,665 of record CAZMSM010000069.1, read on the forward strand.
TCTACAAAGAATTTCTCGGTGAGCCCAATGGGCACAAAGCACATGAACTCCTTCACACCCATTATACAAAACGGGGCATTTATAATGAACTTGATGAGGACGTAGCCACTCAAGTTCCCCAAACGCCCGCTGAAGAAAAGCCGGAAGTTGACGTTTCTCCAATGGCTGTTCAGCTGCAAAAAAGGGATGTTACCGGCGCAAAAGCACAGCAGGATATAAACGCCGTCCATACAGGAGCACTTGAAAACGAAAATAGTAAGCTCAAAGAAGAGTTGGCGGACATGGAAAAGACGGTGGAAACGCTTAAGAGGGTTGTTGCGGAATACTCTAAAAAATAATAATATACAAAACCAAAACCAAAACCCTCCTCAACATCAAATTGAGGAGGGTTTGTTCATGCATTTGGGGCTATTATTACGCCTTAAATATCCAAAACTCGCTCATCTTTACGCCGAGTGTCGGTTCGCCTATTACTAAGTCAATGCAGCCGTTTTCGAATACATGAGCGGGGAGGGTATAGGTAGCAGTTTCAAAACCGGGTGCGAGTAACTCAGCGTCAAACGCTTCATCACGCTCACCGCCGTATTGAGGGCCTTCATATATTGTCGAACCGTTTACCGTTACGTAGTGACGGCTGACAGAAGAGGTTTTTTTAGAGGCGAAAGTAACTCTTAGTTTATAATCCTCGCCGGGGATGAAGCCTCCCAGTTTACAGCGGAAAGTATAATGGTCATAAAGTTTTAGCATAGACATTGGTATATTACCGTTGTTAACGGCCGGTCTGTCGCCTTGGTATTCGATGTAAAACTCGCCGTCCTGCGGGATGCCAAGAACATTAAAGCCGTGTTCGGCAAGCGAGAAATAGTATTCGTCTGCTACAGCTTTGTTTCGGTCTACAACTCTGTTGATGAAACTTAAGCCTTCTTTCGTCGGCATATCCAAAGCTGCTTGAATCTTGTTTAAAAGCCATGGACGGTCCGTTACCGGCAAGTCAATGGTGTCGAGTGTTGCGCCGCGCTCCCAACTGTCAGTGCCATAATTCTCAACATCCAGCTGTAAGCCGATTTGGTGAAACAGTTTGTCAGCAAGGTTAAAAATATCTTTGTGTAAGGCTTTGTAGTCTTCATCAAAGTCAGCGGATAACACTTCTTTTGCCGTTTGGAGCTTGCCTTTTGAAAGCTCGTATTTCGCTTTTTCAATTAATTCTAATTCGAAAGAGCGGCGACGTCTTACAAGCGCATCGCATTCAGCGCGGAAGAGGCACATAACAAAACGCCAGTTAGCAATCATGGCCGGGCGTTGGTCCAGCAAATCCTGCCAAATGTTCAACGTGTGCTCGATGTGGGGGTTTTCATAAGGGTCACCTTCCCAGTTGAGTTCCAGCCCCAAAATGCCGTCGGCAACTTTCTGTGCCGGCAAGCCATAAAAAAATACACGTGAATAGTCCAACAAGGTTTCATTCAGCGAACCATCGGGGAAAAAGTCCATGTCACTCCACACCATTTTGTTGAGGTCATCATTGACACCTTCGGAATAGCTAACGCTACCGACCAAATAACGCCGCACAAGACGGTGAAGAAGGCGGAATTCCGTCGGGCGGGGATTGATACTCTCACGGCTCAAAGTACTTGCAAGGGCAAAATGCCAGTCATCTCGGTTGAAGTGAACCGGGTGTTCACAACGGACATTGTGAGTTATGTCGGGGTAAAACCTGATAGGGTATTTTGCCGGTAGTCTGCGTCGCAGCGTATCCAGGGGAAAAGCCCTGTTGGGGCCGGTGATGACACCGGCAATCTCATCGGGGAGCTTTTCCATTTTTTCGATAAAACCTTCGCCCCAGTCGGGCATGGAGTGAGGTTTTTGTGCCGAAGGCCACATCTCAGCTGCAGGATGTGCTTGTTTCATAACTTTCGATATCGCTATGCAGCGGTCAACAAATTCGCGAGGCTCAAACTCTCCCGGGTCGCCCCCCGGCGGAAAAACAGCATTCAAACGAGGCATCATTTCAAAAACTCTTTTGCGTCGCACAACGGCGTCTTCAACGCTTTCATTATTGTTCGGGTACCAGATGGAAACATCCATGTCTAACTCATCAGCCAGACGGCTTGCTTCAACCAACAGTTCTTCAATATCATATTTCATCAGTCGATTTTTTACTTGTTTAAATTTTTCTATGGGCATGTGCTCACACATATTACTGCCAAAAAACATCATGTCTCTGTAATAGCGGTAATAGTCATCGTATGACCAGGCGTCATAGGTGTTGGGTGTTGTACGATAGCCGAGTTGGTGCCCTCTCATTTTCATCGCCGGAACATATTTGCCGGAAATATCTTTAATCAAGGTGATCTGGCCACACTCATAGGTTGTTTTCCGAAGAAAGTAAGAATAGCCAAAAATCAGCCCTCTGAGCCCAAATGCGGAAATCGTAAGCACTGAATTTTCAAGACTCAACAAGTAAGAGTCTTTATTGGGTAAGCTGCTTTCATCGCAAAGCTCAAAACTAACGGCAGGGGAGCAAGGGGTGTCCGAGTACGCCGGAGGCACACCTGTTCTTAAGCTTATTTCCTCAGCAAAAAGTCCTGCGGCTTTGTTGCACACATCGCCTGTGGAAATGATCGACAGATTCGTAAAATCATAAGTCATTGTTAATCTCCCTTCATTTTTATGGTGATTCTAACATTATACTGGTTGGATTTCAAGTTTTATGCCAAATACTTATGTTTGAGCGGATTGTTCAATCGGATTTTTCGTTTTGCTGTTGCCAAGATTTTTAATCCCAAACCAGAACCAAATACCTGTCAGCAGGGCAGACAAAGTATCGGCAAACGGCGCCGCATATAAGATGCCGTCAATACCCCAAAACAGCGGGAAAACAATCAACGCCGGAATTAACATGATTACTTGGCGTGTCAACGTTAAAAACATTGCAGTACCCGGTTTGGCGATTGATTGAAAAAAGTTTGCTCCGATTATTTGAAAACCGATAATTGGCAGAGCGAGCATCCAGGTGAGCATGGCAGATTTTGTGAAGCTCAACAAATCGGGGTCACGGTTAAACATAGAGATCAACGTTTCGGGGAAAATGCGCACAATCAGAAAGCCCACAACGGTTATTACCGTGGCCGCTTTGATACCAAGCATAGCCGCGGCCTTTACCCTGTCAAAATGTTTTGCACCGTAATTATAACTGACTATCGGTTGTATTCCTTGGTTCAAACCGATAATCGGCATAAACATCAGGGTTTGCAAGCTATTGATGATACCCATGCTCGAAACGGCAATATCGCCTCCATAAAAAAATAAACTTTTGTTAAGTATAGAGTTTAGCAGGCTGCCTGCGAGCTGAAGCAAAAACGACGGCATACCTAAAGTTGAAATTTTTAACAGCAGTGCCGGTTCTATTTTTATGTTTTTTAAAAGAAGCCGATGGTTGCTTTTTTTGCCGGTGAAGTAAGCTACAAGCCAAATGAAAGATATAACCTGTGACAGAACCGTTGCCAGTGCCGCACCGCTCATCCCCATTTTAAAACCATAAATAAATATAGGATCAAGCAAGATGTTAACCCCTGCACCTAAAAACATCGTCATCATGGCAAGTTTTGGACTACCGTCTGCACGCATAACATTGTTTAAGCCCAAACTTGTTATCTGAAACACTGCACCGATGAATATAATACGCATATATTCCATAGCATACGGCAAGGTTGCTTCGCTTGCCCCTAAGAGTAAGAGGAAGGGTTCAAGGTAAATCTGACCGACAATCGTGTAAATCAAGCTAGTCAAAATCAGCATGGTGAAAGAATTGCCTAAAATCTTTTCGGCTTCTCGCGGTTTCTTTTCGCCTAGCTTGATTGAAAACAGCGTAGCACCACCTACACCAAAAAGTAATCCAAATGCAAGGGATATAAGCATCAGCGGAAAGGCTATCGTGATGCCGGCTAAACCGTCTGCCCCCAAATCGGGACTGTTCCCTATATATATTCGATCAACTATGTTATATAGGGCGTTCACCATCATCCCTACAATGGCAGGGACAGAGAATTTTATTACAAGTTTTGATATTTTTTCGGTTCCCAAGGGATTAATTTGCTCCATTTAGTTGTTACTCCAATGCTGATTTTAATTTCGTTATCATAGATACTTTAGGTACTTAACATTATAACAGAGAATGCGTAAGACAGCGGATTTATTTTTGATAAGCAACTCACTAGCAATAAAAGGGGAAATTTGAATCCGGAGATAAATGTGATAAATATAAGAAAACCCTTAAAGCTTTATGCTAAAAGGGTTTTCTTTGGCATTGACTACGCTATTTAATACAATTCGTCATTTTTATATTAAGCGTTGCATTTGTAAAATTAATACGTTGTTAGAAGTTTTAATAAATTGTCTTTCTAAACAATGTTGACGTTAGTCATCACAGCATCTGTTCCTACATTACCTTTATATCCTATCAGGTCGAGCTCTATAGCATCTTTAATAAAGAGTGTTGGGCAACTTTTGTTTTCGTCATAAAGTTTTCTAAACAAACCCCATTGCTTTTCATAATTTGTGATAGCATTTTTGATTTCTGCAGAATATTTATCAGCATTAATCTTACTGTAAATATTAGCAATAAACATATTATTAAAAATACTGTACTGATATAACCCGTAAAGTGATGTTGTTACAATGTAATCCTTCATTTTCACATCATTAGAAAGTGACTTTGCAAGGCTTACAATCTCTTTCCATGTGTCTACGGATTCTTGTTTTTCGGATAAAAGAGTTTTGTAAGTATTATCTTTAACTGCATTTTCAACTATGTAGTCAAATCTCTGCTTTCTTATATTTTGGTCACGCATCCACCATACATCCCATTTGATTTCAGGAGAGTTTGTACCTCTGCCATAAAGAACAGATAGGCTTTTTGTCTATCTGTTTTTTTATTTCA
>CAZMSM010000070.1:0-10352 GCA_964568955.1 uncultured Eubacteriales bacterium
ATTGTACAAATTGACAGGAGGTGTATAAAAATGGATGAGATTATGGAAATATTTAGAACCTCGTTATATCATGCGACATGGCATGTTATTATTCCGGTAATATTATTGTGTGGTGTGGTGGGAGTCGTACTAGTTATTATTGATGCAAAGCTTGATAAATTGGCAAAAAAAACAAGGCGAAAAATATTGCTGAAGAAGCAAAACCGGAGAAAATAATTTAAAACTCAAAAGAACTGCGGTAACGATTTCTCGTCTACCGCAGTTCTCCCTTTTTTAATTCAAGTCCCTCCGGACACGTCGTGCCGTGTCCCTACCCGGCCGAAAAACACGGGACGGTTCTGCGAAAAACACGGGACGGTTCTATGATAAACCGGAGTGAAACCTCACGTTACAACGCACTACTTCTCAGGCACTAAACGGTTCACCGTATGGCATAACAGGCAAGGCGGTCGCCATATATGGCGACCCTACACGGATGAGACAAATCGGTAAAGTTTTGCGGGCAGCAGTTGGCTTCTCGCGGAAACTCCGGTCGGCATGGCAACCGACCACTACAGATTCTGCGGAGAAGGATTGCCTGTAGGGCAGATTATGACTACGCGGTAAAGGAACTTCTTGGGAGGACATAGGTCAGCCCGGGAAGTTTTTCAGGTATATACGGCAAACTGCAAAGACCAAAGCCGCCGACGCTCTAAACAGCATCGACGGCTAAAATTCTGTTTTCGGTGGTTTAAAGATTAACGATCACATGTTTCGCTAAGCGCTTTCGCCAGCGCGGGATTCACCGCCTTCGACATGCGGAGCCTGTCGGAGAGATCGTGAAATCTTTTGCAATTAATCCAAATTATCGAATATATTCTATACAATTATACGCTAATTTGATTTTACTGCAACGCCTTAAACCAGTAGAAGAAGGCTTGCGGATTGCTATACTTATAGTCGTTAAAATCCACAAAGGCTTTATCTGTGATTTCCCAAGACCGCATGTCTGCGGTGCCATCTTCTTTTTCAATTGTGTTGTCGTCATGAAGGAGAACTTTCACAAGATAAGCAGTTTTTGCTGCGGCAAGTATCGCCTGATTTTCGTCAAAAGATAAATCGGCCACAAACTTATTGAAATCTTTATAACCTTTTTCTATCGTTTCATACTGCTCTTTTTCAATTTTCCCGCCATGCCCAATGATGGTCGCAAAACGCGCGCTGTCCCGCAATGTATCGTCCGGCGTTATATCCAACCCAAGCATCCGGATTTCGTGAAGAGCGATAGTGCGATAGGTTTCCCTAATGTGGGCAACATTATTTACGTGGTCGAATAAATTACCGATGTCGAACAACTGTTTCAGAACTTCCACTCGCTTAGGGCGGTATCCCGATTCAGCGGAAAGGGGTATTCCGATTGTTGTTGGTGCAAATGCGGTCAGTTTATCACCAAGAATGGAATCTACATCCGGCATCCGGATAGAGACATTGTCGCCGTCAGAGCACAGAACATCTGAAATGAGTGCCAACTCTATGGTTTTTGCATAAGGATCCTTCATCGTGTAGAGATCTAAGAGGATAAACGATTCTTCTATGCCAGTGGCTATGCCAGTGGCTATGCCATCGGCAAATGGCCGGTAAAAGAACTTGTAATGCTCTGTGTTAAAAATGCTGTCAGTTTCACGCACCTGTTTTTCAAAGCGGAAAAAAAGCTTGCTATCACTGCATACTTGAGTGAAAACCTTTAGCGGTTCCGTTAGAGGCGTTTCTATGATTAAATCGATATCAACTGAAAGACGGTAGATCTTTCCCAAGAGCAGCAATAACGACGTACCGCCTTTAAAGATAAAGTCGATATTAGCTTTTGAAAGGCACTCCAGCAAATAAAGCGCTGCAACTGCCTTTTCAAGGTTCTTGAGTTGTGTTTCCCGGCGGTTCCAGTTTAAATCACTATTGACTTTCAATAGCCAATCCCTAGTAAAAGTCTGTTCTAAAATCATAGCAGGTTCCTCACTTTTGGGTATTCATCTGTGTTTTGCAGGATTTGCATAACGGTTTCTTTTCTCTTGCGTGCTCCGGCATATTTTAGCAGTTGCGAGTAGTTAATCGCATAGCGCTCAGTGGCATTTTGAAAAATATTTTGCAGTTCTTCACCTTGATATTGACCGTAGATGTCCTCATCACAGACTAAGTCCACCAGAGTCTTTTCAATGTTTGCCAAACGCACATTACAGTCTTTAGCTATGGTTGGATTGATGGCGAGCTCAGGCCGAATTAGAATAGGTTGAGCCGTTGTAATATAGCGTTCCATTTTTGGGTAATCATTCTTGTCGTAAGCATCGAATCCTGCTTTGCGCATTGCGGACAAAACGGCATTGACAGCAGATTTTTTCACCTCGAGCGTTACAACAGTCGAAAATGGTTGAAGGTTCATAAACTCGCTGAGAAAACCCGTATCCGTAACGGTAACATCAAGATAGCGAAATTTGTCGGCAAGTAGGGAACATGCGCTTTTCGCCGTAGCGCTCATAACAGGGGAAAATTGCTTTTTGGGTGCAATGAGGTATACACCTCGGCCAACACGAACGGCTTTCCCCTGTTTTACAAGGTCGTTGATGCTCCAAATCACTGTCTGTCGAGATACTTGCGCATTTTCTACCGTGAGACTATCCACTATTTCATCTATGGTGCAGTATTTCTTGCCCCATATTTCCACGATTCTTTTCTTCATTTACTTCACTTACCCTTCAAATTATCGTATATAAGTAAGCATAAGATGCGATAATTTGATATAAAGATATACTTTATCCCAACCTTTGTCAAGCGCTATTTAATTTAAGTGCAAGTCTACCCAATAAAAAAAGGGCGAACACACAGGTTCGCCCTTAAATATTGAGAGTGCCGATTTTTACAAGCCAAGCGCTTTCGCTAGCACGGGTTTCACCACCTGCGCCATGCGGTAAAAACCTAAGTCATTCGGGTGGGTGCCGTCTACCGTGCAGCAGTCTCTGTCCACCGAGCCGAAAAGATCCCCGCCATCTATAAAGTAGACGCGGAAATTTTCCGCACGCAGCCGGTCATAACTTGCCTTGACAATATCCCGCCGGGCAAGGTCGTTTGCCGTAAAGGTCGTGTCCGGTTTGGAGAGGATGACGATCGGCAGCTCCGGTTGTTTTGCAAGGATGGTTTGCAAAAAAGGCAGGTGCGTTTTTTGCAGATGCTCGGGGGTGGGCGCGTTGTGGTCGTAGTCCATTATAAAGCAGCTCATATGGAGCCCGGCGATGTGGTCCGCCATAAAGGGCTCGCCTTTGGCCGCGCCGGAAAAACCCAGGTTTATAAAATCACTGTCAAAATACCGCGCGACCATGGCGCAGTAACTGTTGGCGGTACGGGATGCGCAACCGCCCTGCGTAATGGAAGAACCGTAAAAGACCAGTGGCTTTGCCCGCCTATAGGGCGGGGGAGGGGTAACGGTTGCGCCGGCTTCCACCCCGATTTGGAGCGAATGGATGCCGTTGTAGAGCGGCAGGTAAAGGGTGATTGTCTTTTCGCCTTTGGCAAGGGACAGCTCAGTGCTCAGCCTTTTTTGCCCGCAGTCGGGTTGTCGGGTGGCGATGTACTTCATATTTTTGCCCGTACCTTCAAAAATATCCAGGCCCGCACAACCGCTCGACGGCATGTGCGACATGCTGGGTTCGCCGAGCACTTTCATTTTAACGGCCAATGTTTCGCTGTTGGTGTTAAAGCGGATTCGCCCGCCGGAAGTTTGGAAAGACAGGTCCCGAAGACCGTCATGCATGAGTGCTCGGACTTCCGCGGGGACGCGGCTATATTCACCGGCAATCAAGCCGTGAATTTGAGCATCGGATTTTAAGGGGTCGAAAAATGCAAGGTCGGTGTTTGCCATAGTGACAACTCTCCTTTATTGATGGGGATGGCAAGTGCAAAGATGGGTGGCGGGCAACTATATTCGGGCGGCCGCTGTCCGACGGACTAGCTCAGCACGCAATGCAACGTTTTCGCAAGAGCCTTGAATATCAGTTCAAACGCCAAGGTGATGTTGTAAAGGACAAAATCGCGGTTTTGTTCCCCTCGGGGGAAAAATTGGAAATCATCCACAAAAATGGTGCCGCCGTCACCCTTGACAGCGGTGTCGTCCGAAAAACGCAGTTGAATATCAAACACATTTTCGAGTACGTTGCCGCTTGCTTTAAAACTGCTCATATTCCCGTACAGGCAAAGTGTGGAAAGGTCGAGTGTGACGGTGTGCCACTGCCCATCCGCCGGGATAACAACACCGGTGGAGCCACCGCCTGCTTTGAGTGGTGAAAACCAAGTGACGGCGTTGGTGTAAAAGCGCATTTCGTCCAGGGTAACGCTCCTGTCGGCGGCGTTTTTCACTTGAAAGCTGACGAGGGCGTTCATGGAATAGTCGCGGTTGATGCAGGGGAAGGGGGTTTGGACAAGGTTTTTCCGATAAGTCAGCTCCGGGCCGAAAGCGAAGGACTTGTGTTTGTTACCGGGGATGACATAGTCCACCTTGAGCGCCGCGGTGCCGCAGGCTTTTTCCACCGTGGAGTAGGATACCCATGTGTTAAGGGTGTTGGCCTTAAAGGCGGGGACAAACAGGGGTTCGCCAAGCGCACGCCAGAGCTGATTGAGCTCACAGGTGGTCCAATATTTATCCTGCGCATATTTTGCCTTGTCCAAGCGTCGTGTGATGAAAGGGCAAACGCCCAAGGTGAAGTCGTCGCCTTGCCTAGCGAAAAGGTTGGAATAATTGTTTACTTGTGAATATGCATAGGTGGCGCTCACGGGGGATTTTACGCCGTCGCTCCATATTTTAACCGTGTCCGGTGCAATGATTTGGGCCTTGGCTTCCACATAAATGCCGTTGGCGCCGGCAATGGAGAAACCATAGAGGGGGGCCACTTGAAGCCCTGCCCCCTCGCCTGTAAAGACATATGGCTTTACAGCAAGACCGTCACCGATATTGGTGAATTTGACTAGGATACTCTCACCGTCAACCGTCGTTTCGCTTACAAGCGGTGCGGAGTAGCTTGTGTGTTTACCGTAGACGAGGCCGAGGGCGGCAAAGGCCATTTTATCGCCAACGGGTTTTTTGACCATGGGATGTATGGGGCCTACGCGGCCCATATCCTTGTCGATCTTTTTCGTGTCCCACTCCAAGCTGACGTCATAAATGGTGGTCATGGCCCTGGTGGTGGGGCTTTGGGCCTGAATTTCGCCAAGCTCGATGTTGAAGTTGCCGACAAGGTTAAAGTCGTCAAGCGAAGTGCCGTATTTATAGGATGCAAGCTGTGTGAAAACGAATGGCATTTGACTGCCCTCGTAACCGAAGAGCGCACTGTAGCTTTTTTGCATCAGGTTCATGGCATTTGTATAGGTGCCGTGGGGGGCGGAAATATCGCTTTCGCCTTGGTACCAAATCAAGCCGTCCGGCTCAAAGTGGCGAAGGGGATTGATTTTTTTGTTAAAGTTTGCGGTCATGTTTGCATAAGGGCTGGGCTTTACGCTGCCCCACTGCTCGGCTGTGATGTAGCGACCGGCGCAAAGGAGGTAATCCTTGACGGCAGGGGTGGTGTCAATAGCATCCCTTGAAAGCCAGGTGAAGATGGAAGAACCGCCCAAAGAGGCGTTGAGGATGCCAACGGGCATATCCAGTTCTTTCCTCAGTTCACAGGCGAAAAAGTAGCCCACGGCGCTCACGGACATGAGGTGCCCCGTGTCCGTACCCTTGTACCAGAAAGCGCCTTTGATATCGTCCATCAACTCATAAGGCAGGTTGTCGCCAGAGCCGTTATATTCCGGGTAAGCCGGCACATCAAGCACCCTTAAATAAGGGTCCGTGCCGCCTGTTTTGGACAGCGCAAAGCCTTCATATGTCTGGTAAAGCCCATACTGCATGTTGGACTGACCGCTTGCAAGCCATAGGGCGCCAAAGACAACGCCCGTCAGGTTGGCAAACTGCGTGCCGTTTGCATAGGCCCGAACGGTGTATTCGGTGTAACCGCCCTGTATGCCCTGGGTGGCTACCTCAAAGGAGCCATCCGCTTGTGCGGTTGCGGTGCCGGTGCGCAAGACAGTCGTATGTCCGCCCGGCGTAATCTGCATGGTGATTTGTGCTCCGGGTGCGGCATGGCCGGCCAATCGGATGGGCTTGTCGCAAGCAAAGAGCATGTTGCTCCCATAAACTTGCAGCAAGGCCGCCTCGGTGTCAACCTGTGCGCAGGCAGAATGGACAAAAACTCCGCTGAGCAGGCAGAACACCAACAGTAGGGATAACAGCTTTTTCATTGTACTTCATCCTTTCATTTTACAAGGGTTCGTGTGTCGCATTTATTTTCTTACCGCATTGTTTGGGCTGATATTGAGGTAATCAATCAGGGCGCTCTCTAAAATCCGTGAATAGTTTACGCCTTGTTGTTCGGCCGCTTCTTTTAACCAAGTCGGCAGTGTGACATTGGTTTTAACTTTTTTGTTGTCCAGTTCTTTGCTTACCATATCAGGGAAGACGGTTATCGGCGCCACAAAGTAACCATCGGCAGTTTCCGGTTCGACAACCGGGTCTTTAGATGGGTTTGGGAGTTTTTCACCGTCTTTTTCCATCCCATATAAGTGAAGTGCCAACGCATCGGTTGCTTGCTTTTGTGCGTCTTCAAATGTTTTGCCAAAGCTGATGCAACCCGGCAAATCGGGGAAGTAAACGCCGAAGCCGTCTTTTGACGGTTCAAAAACCGCTAAATAAATTAACTTGCGCATTGTTATCTCCTCTCCAAAATACTGTTAAGTGTGCCCGGCGGGATATCGCCCGAATGAATTGGCACTGTGACTTTACCCGGTTTTTCGGGATATTTTAACTGAACATGTGAGCGCTTGGTTCTTGCCTCTACTTCCTGCCATGCGTCCTTGCGCAGTTGCTTGAGAAGTTCTCTTGCGGTCATGGTACACTCTCCAACAATTCAAATTATACGCCTGATTTATACGTATAAAACATGCGTATAAACTGTCAATCACCGAACATCGGCAACTCACTGTACAAACTTACCCGGTAAATCCAGGCTACTGTTGCGATCTCGGGTACTATTGTATCCCATTATTTAACCGTTTTCAATGTTCTTTTTATTGTGAAAAATTGGTGATTGTCGAAAACACTTCCAATTGTCATTGACTTTTATCGGGGTTATGGCTATATTCTATATAGGATGCGATTGACGGTCAATTTATGAAGAAAATGGTTGTCCGCGGGTAAAAATTGCAAACATAGGTTCAAACTCGTGGGAAAAAATTGCAATCTCAGGTTCAAACTCGTGGGAAAAAGTTGCAAACTCAGGTGCAAACTCGTGGGAAAAACTTGCATTCTAAGATAACCTGGCTATACGAAGCAGGGATTGTAATGTCTATGTGGATGATAAAAAAATTGAGCATTATCCGTTATTTTTTGCAATGTTTATATAGTTTAACAATTAGCCTTGTTACCAAGGAGACCAAAAATGAACCAATACGAACTTAAAAAAGCCTTTGTCGAAAATCAGCGCGTTTATGGGACGCTGGTTGCTTCGCCCTCCTCTAAATGGGCGGCCCAGATGGCCAAGACCGGGGCGGACTTTGTCTTTATCGATTCCGAACATATGCCGCTTGACCGCTCCACGCGCGGGTGGATGTGTGAATGCTATAAGGCGATGAACATTGCGCCCCTTGTGCGCATCCCCTATTGCAGCGCGTGTGAGGCGTTTGCAGCGATAGAAGATGGTGCGGTTGGCATTATTTCGCCCTACCTTGAAAGCGTTGAGGAGATTGATCTGTTAATCGGTGCGGTCAAATACCGTCCGCTCAAAGGCAAACGCCTGCGGCAGGTTTTAGCGGGGGAAATAGAGCTGACGCAAAACGAAAAAGATTATCTTGAAAAATATAATGACGGTCATCTGTTGATTTTAAACATCGAGAGTCGTCTTGCGGTTGAATGCATTGATGAGCTACTCGACAAGCTTGGGGTGGACGCCGTTTTTATCGGCCCGCATGATTTGTCGATCAACATGGGGATTCCCGAAGAATACGAAAACCCGGAATTCGAGGCCTATATCGAAAAAATCATCGCAGCGTGTAACAAGAAAAAGGTCGGTGTCGGCAATCATTTTTCCGGTAGTCTTGAAAAACAAATACAGTGGGCAAAAAAAGGCATGGGCATTGTGGTGTGGAACTCGGACATCAGCCTTTTTGTCAAAACGGTAAGCGAAGGCTTTCATACAGTGCGTGCGGCACTTGGTGAAGACGGCAAAGACCAGGCAGGCGATGTGATTATTTAGGGGTTACCCCATACAGAAAGGAATATTTTTATGTCAAAATTTGAAATCAAAAGCGATTCTTTTTACCTCGACGGCCAACCGCTGCGCATCCTATCGGGTGCAATGCACTATTTCCGCATTCTGCCGGAATATTGGGAAGACAGGCTTTTAAAGCTAAAAGGCGCAGGGCTCAACACGGTGGAAACGTATGTGCCATGGAACTTTCACGAAACGCGGGAAGGCGAGTTTAACTTTTCCGGCAGGCACGATGTGGAAGGCTATATAGAGCTTGCGGGTAAGCTTGGGCTCTATGTGATTGTGCGCCCGTCACCCTATATCTGTGCGGAGTGGGAGTTCGGCGGCCTGCCGGCTTGGTTGCTCAAAAACGAAAGCATTCGTCTGCGGTGTGCAGATGAATATTATATGGAAAAAATCAGTAATTATTATAAAGAGCTGCTCCCGCGCCTTGCAAAATACCAGTGCACCAAGGGCGGCCCGGTCATTATGATGCAGATTGAAAACGAGTACGGTAGCTATGGTAACGATTCGGATTATCTGCGGTTTTTGGAAAAAGAAATGGTTAAAAATGGCATTGATGTGCCCCTCTTTACATCGGACGGCGAAGCGCCGACGCATTTGACAGGTGGCACTTTGCCTGATGTTTTTAAGGTGATCAATTTTTTCAATAGTGACCCGACAGACACATTTAAACATCTTTTAGCCATGCAACCGGATAGGCCTATCATGTGCGGCGAGTATTGGATGGGTTGGTTTGACCATTGGGGCGAGCCCCACAGTATTAGCAAAGACTCTTTTAACAACTTCAAGAGCGGGGCAGAGGGTCTGCTTAAAATGGGCGCTTCCCTCAACTTGTATATGTTCCACGGCGGCACGAGCTTTGGCTTTATGAATGGTGCCAACACCCTGGGCACCATGTATCAGCCCGATGTTACCAGTTATGATTATGACTGCGCTTTGGATGAACAAGGCAACCCCACGCCAAAATATTTTGCTTTCCGCGAGCTTGTCGAAAAACACATTGGCAAATTGGAACCCTTAAACTTGCCGGAGCCGACGAAAGCCAAGGCGTTTGGTAAGGTGGCGCTGACGGAATGTGCGGAACTGTTTTCTCAGCTGGAAAACCTTTCGGACGGGGTGAAAAAGACCCCTGCCCCCATGCCGATGGAATATTTTTCGCAGAATTACGGTTACATCTTTTATCGGACAAAGGTAAGGCCGGTAGGCGATGCTGCTATCAGAATTTATGATGTGCATGACCGCGCCCACGTTTTCCTGGACGGCAAGCGGGAAGGTATCATCTATCGCAATGATGAAGATGAGTCGGTTGAATTCAACTTTGAAAAGCAAGAAACGACGCTTGAGATACTGGTTGAAAATATGGGGAGAATTAATTTTGGCTTCCATCTAAAGGATTTTAAAGGCATAACGGACTGTGTTGCCGTGGGCGGTCAAAAGCAGTTCGGTTGGGAAACGTACAATTTGGAGCTGGACGACATCAGCAAGGTGGAGTTTGCTCCTTGCAAGGCACAAACCATGGATGGGCCGACATTTTTACGCGGGCACTTCACCGTGGACGAACCTGCCGATACGTTCTTGCGCTGCGACGAGCTCACCAAAGGCCAAGTTTGGGTAAACGGCTTTAACCTCGGCCGGTATTGGACGCCTGCGGGCCCACAGATGACCCTTTACATACCGGCCGCCTTATTGAAACAAGGCGAAAACGAGTTGGTCATTTTTGAAACGGATGCCGCGTCGGCACTTTGGGTGGATTTGACGGATAAAAGCGACATCGGATAAGGTCGGTACAGTGGTATCAATTTTTGGCTACGAGCATATTTTTTTGATATAAAGGAAACAAATTTCATTTACATCATTACAAATCATCAAAAAAAGGGTACAATACCAATGTTAGTGACAAGATACCTTTGTTAAGACAAGGAGGGGGACACCATGTCTGAGAGCATAGAAAAATTTTGCGGCGAGCCTGTGGGGCAAATTGGTTTAATAGCCTTGCCCGGTTGTGAAGAACTGGCAAAAAAAATTGAC
>CAZMSM010000071.1:0-10306 GCA_964568955.1 uncultured Eubacteriales bacterium
GTAGTTGTAGCCTTCCCAAGTCATAAAGCCAATTAAAGCATTTTTGCCCAGACTTATTTCACCGTGATCCACAGCGGGACCGTCTGCAACTACCTGACGGGCTTCGACACGATCGCCGATTTTGACAATCGGTATCTGATTGACACAAGTGCCTTGGTTTGAGCGCATAAATTTAATCACTTCGTAAGAATCTGTTTGGCCCGCGTCTGTCACCATTTCAATGTTATCTGCACTGACGTGGGTTATTATGCCTGCATTTTTGGCGATAACCTCTACGCCGGAGTCAATAGCTGCTTTATATTCCATGCCTGTACCGACCAGAGGCGCTTCTGTCCTGAGCAGTGGTACGGCCTGTCTTTGCATGTTAGAACCCATCAGGGCTCTGTTTGCGTCATCGTTTTCGAGGAAAGGAATCATTGCCGTCGCGACAGAAACAACCATCTTGGGCGAAACGTCCATATAGTCGGCTTTTACGGCTTCCACCTCAAGGAACTGGTCACGGTAACGGGCATTTACTTTGGCGTTGCTGAAGCGACCATTTTCGTCAAGCGGCTCATTGGCCTGCGCGACGATGTAATCATCTTCAAAATCGGCCGTCATGTAAAGCACTTCGTCCAAAACAATGCCTGTGGCTTTATCCACCTTACGAAACGGCGTTTCGATAAAGCCATATTCGTTAATGCGTGCAAAAGTAGCGAGGTAGGATATAAGACCTATGTTGGGGCCTTCCGGCGTTTCTATAGGGCACATGCGCCCGTAATGGCTGTAATGAACATCGCGCACCTCAAAGCCGGCTCTGTCCCTGGAAAGACCGCCGGGGCCCAGGGCCGAAAGACGACGCTTGTTCGTCAGCTCCGCAAGCGGGTTTGTTTGGTCCATAAACTGCGAAAGTGGCGATGAACCAAAGAACTCTTTGATAGCCATCAGAACAGGACGAATGTTGATAAGCGATTGTGGCGTGATTTTGTCCTCATCCTCCTGCGCTTGAATCGTCATCCTTTCACGCACAACTCTTTCCATACGAGCCAAGCCGATACGGAATTGGTTTTGCAGCAACTCACCGACCGAACGAATGCGGCGGTTGCCCAGATGATCGATATCGTCAACAGGGCCGACATGGTGGGCGATGCAGTTGACATAGTTGATGGATGCCAAAATATCATCCACAGTAATATGTTTTGGGATAAGGTCGTCGCGACGAAGTTTCAACTCTTCAAAAATCGTCTGCTTGCTGTCGCATTTTTCAAGAATTTCCATGATGATGGGGAAACGGACTTTTTCGTTAATACCGATGTCCAACAATTCTTCACGGCTGATTTCCGGAACAAACTCAGCGATATCAACCATTTGGTTTGATACGATATTGATGTGGCGCTCATTGACCAGCACAACTGCTTTGCCAACGCCCGCTTGTTCAATTTCGTACGCCTTTTCTTTTGTTATTACTTCGCCGGCCTCGGCCAGAACTTCACCCGTGATTAAGCTGGCTATCGGTTGTGCAAGCGTGCACCCCGCCAGACGAGCACTCAGGCAAAGTTTTTTGTTGTATTTGTAACGACCGACCCTTGAAATATCATAGCGGTGCGGGTCAAAAAACAGGGTATCCAAATTGGTCTGTGCCGCTTCAAGCGTGACCGGTTCACCTTGGCGAAGCTTTTTAAACACTTCTATAATCGCTTCTTCAGCATTACGGGTCTCGTCTTTTTCAAGCGTGGCATTAATTCTATCGTCATCGCCGAAAAGCGCCTGAATTTCTTCAGTTGTGCCAATCCCCAGTGCCCTTATAAAGGTGGTGATGAATATTTTTCTGTTTTTATCGATTCTAACATAAAAAATACCATTCAGGTCCGTTTCATATTCGAGCCAAGCCCCTCTGTTGGGGTTGATGGTGCTTGAATATAGTTCTGTGCCGGTTTTGTCATGCGTCATCTTAAAATACACACCCGGCGATCGCACAAGTTGTGATACGATAACACGCTCCGCGCCGTTTATGACGAAAGTTCCGCTTTCGGTCATAATTGGGAAGTCACCCATAAAAACTTCCGACTCTTTAATCGCGCCGGTCGCCTTGTTTATCAAACGCACCGTAACACGCATCGGTGCCGCATAGGTGGCGTCGCGCTCTTTGCACGCGCGCACGGAATATTTGGGCTTATCGTCTATTCTGTAATCCACAAAGCTGAGCAACCAGTTACCTGAATAATCCGTAATCTCCGCAACTTCTCTAAAAACATCTTTGAGACCGACTTCCAGAAACCATCTGTAGGAATCCTTTTGGATTTCAATCAAGTTGGGCATTTCCATCACTTCATTGATTTTCCCAAAACTCATACGCTCGCGGTTGCCGCGCTTGACAGGAACAACATTCAGCATAGGCCTTTTCACTCCGTTCTTTAATTTTACGCTCAAAGGGCAGGTGCCGCGTAATTTAAACACCGAAAAAGGTTGAAAAAAACAGTTTAAAACCCTTGATTTTTGTGCAACATATGATATACTGTTTTTGTTGCAATAAGGTGACACGACATACTGCGCCATCTTAATGTAGCAGTATAATAGTATATATAGTATTGCAGACATTGTCAACAGCTTTTCCGCTTTTTTTGATAATATCTGCGTTTTTATTTTGATATCACTCGATATGCTCTATTTTAATGCTAAATACACAACAAGCGAAGGCGGTTTTTGCACTAAAACCACCTTCGCTTGTTTAATTACTGTTGCCAATTGATAAAATTTTTCGGTTTTTGCACAATACTTGTTCAAGAAAAACCTTGACAATCTGCGGGTCAAATTGCGTGCCTGAGCAACGTTTGATTTCCGCCATGGCTTGCTCTTCAGTCAAGGCTTTCTGATAAGACCGGTCGGATGTTATGGCATCATACGCATCCGCCAACGTAATAATTCTCGCCTGCAGGGATATTGCTTCGCCTTTGAGCCCCTGCGGATAGCCTTTGCCATCCCACCGTTCATGATGTTCAAGGACAAAATCCGCAATTTCCGAAAACTCATTGACAGAGCTGAGTATGCGGTAACCGATTTCGGTATGGCGCTTTATCTGAGCCCACTCATCCTTATTAAGTTTAGACGTTTTGTTGAGTATGTTTTCTTCAATGCCGATTTTACCGATATCGTGCATGAGCCCCGCGAGCCTCAGTTGGTTAACTGTGTTTGAATCAAAATCGATTGTTTCGGCAATAATTTTACAAAGATCGCCCACTCGGTTGGAATGAAGCATCTCTCGGTCGTTCTTTTCGTAAAGCGTGTTCATAATTAAGCTGATTTTTTTGCTTCGAATACTTGAACTCTCGACGAGCTTGTGACGATACATATTATCCTCGGCTTTTTTAAAAATATCGTTGATTTCTTTGGATGGTTCTTTCCGCACCGCAAAACCCATGGATACAGAAATAATTCTATTCTTTTCCCGCTCCCGAGCAAAAGACTCGTTAATTCGTTTGAGCACCGCTTGTGCGGTAGCCGTATCCGTCTGAGGCAAAAGCAAAACAAACTCATCCCCACCGATTCTTGCGCAATAATCAGAGTCGCGGCAGTTGCGCTTTAAAATATTCGCCACACTGATTAAAACCCGGTCCCCGGCTTTGTGCCCAAAGGCGTCGTTGGTCAACTTTAAACCGTTTACATCTGCCATAATCAACGTCAGCGGTGCACACTGCTCATCTTCCATCTCTTTGACAACCTCATCAAAAAAACGTCTGTTATGAAGACCCGTGAGCTGGTCATGATAACTTAAATATAAAATTTCGGATTCTGTTTTTTTGCGTTCTTCAATATTTCTGGTGACACCGACAATTTCAATTTCTCCTGCTGCATTGTACCGGTACTTTGTTGATTCCTCAACCCAGACGATACTACCATCCTTGCAGACCTGCTGGAATTCGTTTATGTAATGATTGTCGCCCCCGGGATTTGCTTTAAAACTTTTCAAGTTTTCAACAACGGAATACCGGACGAGCTGCATGGACTCGGGCGTAAATGCTTTGACCACACCAAGCGATTTTGCCTCCTCCGGCGTGTACCCTCTCAAATTGTAAACCGAAGGACTGATGTAGGTATATTCGTTTTTTGACACGTTAAGTACCCAGATAACGTCTGAAGCGAACTCGGTAATAAGCCTATATTTTTCTTCACTTTGCCTAAGGTCGCTGACAGCTTGCTTGCGCTGGGTAATATCCGTTAAAAAATTAAGGGTTGCCGGTTTATCTTCCCATTCAATAATGACAGATTTCATTTCAACCCATCTGACAGACCCATCTTTGACGATAACCCTGAATTGATGGCTGTCGTCCACAATACCTTGCACAAACGCAGACATATGATGTTCTATTACGGCATTCCTATCGTCTGCATGAACAAAATCAATCAGCAGCTGTGAGAGAATCTCGTCTTGCGAATAACCCGTCATTTCATAAATCTTAGGATTACACAGCTTTATTTTGGCGAACTGCGACACAAAAACAATTTCAACTGTGTTTTCAAACAAGAGACGATATTGCTCCTCCGACTTAACAAGTTTTTGTTCTGCTGATTTTCTTTCGCTTATGTCACGCATAACGCAGGTATAATGGGCAACACCACTCAAAGAAATCTGCTTTGCAGAAATCAGAACCGTCAAGTTTTCCCCTTTAGCGGATTTTATAACGACCTCTTTGTTTTCACAAACACCATTTTGTTTGAGTTCGCTGATAATACTGTCGTGGACAAGCGCATCTTCATAAATCTCGATTTCAAGCATTGTCTTCCCGACAGTCGCCTCACGCGCAAAACCTGTCATCTTTGTGAAGCCTTCGTTAATTTGCCATATTTTTGCCTCATCAAGGCTTGCGATAAAAACACCGTCAGGGCTGGTGTTAAACACGGATTCAAACCGTTCTTTGGCACTGCGCGTTTCTTCGCTCAGACGGCGGCTGTTCATGCTCAAAAAACCGAATGTCCAAACAGTACTGGCGATAAAAATACCGATAAACATAGCACTTTGTATTATGAGGGCATCTTCCGGCTCCCTCATTTGAGGAAGTGAAAATGTCCCGGCAATGCCCACAACGGAGAAAAAGCCGAACAAAAGGAAGCCCGCCGTAACAAAAACATTCCAAATGTGCGGCAAGGATCGTTTATGCATCATCAGCGTTCTTGCCACTGCAAAAGACAGGATAGCCATACCCGCAAAAAGCAAGATTCGACGCACAGGATAACTAGCGGAGCTCGGTAGCGTAAAATATGTAATCGTCAAATAAAACAACACTAAAAATATCGTAAGCGATTTACTGCCCGCTTTGAGCTCTTGAAGTTTTCTAACACCGACATACACGAATACCATAGCGGTGATCAAGAAAACATTGTTCAAAACAATGACTATTTCTTTGAGCGGCGATTGGCCCTGCCGCAATGCGTACAGCGCAAACCCAAAAGCCGCACAGGCCCCGCCAAGGGCCCACCAGAAGGGTGCTTCATTACTTTTGCTTTTGCGATGTTGGGAAAATATAAGGGCCACTTGCATAAAATTAAAAATGCTTAATGCAATCGCCAGCATGTTGATATCGAATTTCATTTAAATCCTCCCCGGATTACAATACTTACTGCCGATGATACCCAAAAAATAAAAACGGCATAATAGGTCTTAATCCAGGAAATCCCGGAGCTTTTTGCTTCTGCTGGGATGGCGGAGTTTGCGAAGGGCTTTTGCCTCTATTTGTCGGATACGCTCTCGGGTAACATTAAACTCTTTGCCCACCTCTTCGAGCGTATGCGACTGCCCGTCTGCCAAACCAAAGCGAAGCGCCAGAACCTTTTCTTCCCGCGGGGTCAGGGTTTTGAGCACATCTCCGATTTGCTCTTTAAGCAGAAGCATGGATGCGGCATCTGCAGGTGCGGGTGCATCATCGTCGGGGATAAAATCACCCAGATGGCTATCCTCTTCTTCGCCGATAGGTGTTTCAAGCGACACCGGCTCTTGTGCAACGCGTAAAATTTCACGCACCTTGTCCGCCGTCATTTCAAGCACTTCCGCTATTTCTTCCGCAGTCGGGTCCCTGCCGTTCAAATGAAGCAGCTGGCTGTTTGTCTTTTTGACTTTGTTGATGGTTTCGACCATGTGTACGGGGATGCGTATGGTACGCGCTTGGTCAGCGATTGCCCTTGTGATGGCCTGGCGTATCCACCACGTGGCGTAGGTGGAAAACTTAAATCCTTTTGTATGGTCAAACTTGTCCACGGCTTTTATCAAGCCTAAGTTGCCCTCTTGAATCAAATCCAAAAACTGCATGCCTCTGCCCACATACCGCTTGGCAATACTCACAACCAGCCGTAGGTTCGCAGCTGCTAGCTTTTGCTTGGCGGAAAAGTCCCCATCGATTATCCGTTGTGCAAGGGAAATTTCTTCCTCTGCGGTCAACAGCTGCACATTCCCGATTTCCTTCAAATAGACCTTTACAGGGTCATCCATGGGCGCATTTTTTGCTGAACCGCTCGTGTCGGGTGACTTTGGAATGTCCAGCTCCAACGTGGCGCCATCCAGCTGACCATCACTGAAATCATCTATGATTTCTATGTTCTGCGCTTCGATTATGTCGTAAAGCTTATCCAATTCCTCTACATCATAATCCATTTCCACAAAAACCGCATCAATCTCCTGCGCGGTTAGTTTGCCGTTTACCCTGCCCTTCTCCAAGAGCGTTTTTACGGCTGTTTTTTTTTCAATTTTGTCCATATTTTTCTCCTTTTTTACAATACCTGTATTTTTTAATGTTGGTTATTTATCTTTCTTTTGAAACAGTTTTGAAAACTCTTCATCGCTGAGTTCCGCGGGATTCACGACTTTCAAGTTGTCCTTTTCCTCTGCCAGAACGGCTATGCAGTCCTCACACTCGGCAAGAGTGTTGGTAATTTCCGCCCCTTTAACACAAAGGGCTGTCACCCTGCTCATTTCCTCCGCCGTAAAATTGCCGGAAAGTAAGGTAAGTTCTATACCCTTACCCTCACGAAGCCTTGCACAAAGCAATTCAAAAATTCTTTTATTAAAATCAGTCAAAAAATCATCCGGGCTTACTTTTTCGCTGAGTTTTTTATAGAAATCGGGGTTGTTCAAAAGCGTTGTAATGATTACCTCTTCCGCTTTTGCCGCCCTTGTCTTGCCGCCCTTTTGAAGATTTGTTTTGTCACCGTAACCCATAATCTCTCGTTTTGCGCTTTTGAAGCGTTCTTTATCCCGAACCCAGCCCATTTTCTTGTTGTGTTCCTTGACTTGCAGCAGTATGGCCTCTTTATCGACCGCAAGCTCTTGCGCGAGGGATGATGCATAGATGTCGCGCTCAATTGCGCCTTGCAGGCGGGCAATAACCGGAACAGCGGCTTTGAGGAAGTTGAGCTTGCCGTCCGGCGTGGTGGTGTCAAATCGTTCCCGCTCGAAGAGAAGCTTATATTCAATATCATTCGCGGCACCGTCCAACAAGCCCCTAAAACGGTCCGTGCCGCCCGGTTTTTTGAGTATTTCATCCGGGTCTTTGCCCCCGCTCAAGGACAGCACACGGATTTTGATGCCCGTTCGGTTTAAAATATCAATGCTCTTTTTTGTTGCCGCTTGCCCTGCGGCATCGGAATCGTAGGCCAAAATAACCTCCGAAGCATAGCGAGAAATCAGTTGTGCCTGCTCCCCCGTGAGTGCCGTACCAAGGCACGCGACGGCATTGGTAAAGCCGGCTTGGTGCAAGGCTATCACATCCATATAACCCTCTGCCAAAATCAGCTTGCCTTCATTGCCATTCTTTGCAAAATTCAATGCGAAAACATTTTGGCTTTTTTTGTATACAAACGTATCCGACGTGTTGACATATTTTAATTTTGAATCATCCAGCGCACGCCCACCAAAAGCGATTACATTGCCTCGCAGGTCAATAATCGGTATCATCAGGCGATTTCTAAAATTATCGTATGTATTGGTCGTGTTCGTTTTTGTGCTTTTCCTGGCAAGGTTTGCTTCTATTAAATCCTGTGCGGAGTAGCCTTTTTGCCGCATATGATTTAAAAGGCCATCCCACCTATCGGGCGAGCAACCCAGACCAAAACGTTTAATGATGGCCGGTGACACTCCCCGATTTTGCAGATAATCGGCGGCAACCTTGCCCCCGGGGCCCATCAGCGTTTCGTTAAAAAACTTTGCCGCTTCACGGTTGGCGGCAAGAATACTGCTACGCCGCTTGGAAAGGGAGTCATCGTACCCGTCTTCCGGCATTTGTAGCCCCGCTTTTTGCGCAAGGCTTTTGACGGCTTCGATAAAATCGAGGTTTTCAATGCGGCGTATAAAGGTGATAATCTCTCCCCCCGCGCCGCAACCGAAGCAGTAGAATGACTGCGTGTCGGTATAAACGGTGAAGGACGGCGTTTTTTCGTTGTGGAAGGGGCACAGGCCCGTCATCAGTCTGCCGCGACGGCGCAGATTGACATAAGGTGATATAACGGTTTCAATATCTAATCTCTCACGAAGCTGCTGTAAAAACTCCTCGCTGATTGCCAAACCGCCCACCACCTTTCTTCATTGCTGTCACTCGCGGCACCTACCGGTATTATACAAGTTTACAGGGGTATATTAAAGTCCCAAAATTTCGGCACAAACAGCTCGTTAAAAACTTTAACGGCATATCTGTCCGTCATTCCGGCAATATAATCGCAAACGGCGCGCTCAACGCCTTGTGTTGCGGCAATCTTTTCAAACCCGGCTGGCAGTTGTTCCGGATTATTGACGTAAAACTCATACAGATGTTTGACAAGTGACCTTGCCTTGCCCTCCTCGCCCTTGCATCTGGGATTTGTGTATACTCGTTCAAACATAAACTCATGAAGCTCATCGAAAGCATCGCGGACATCCGAACCGAGGGTTATGTCTTCTTGGCTGTTTTTAATTGTTGAAATCACCAGGGTGCTTATTCGCTGGGATTTATCCCAGCCCAATACTTGCCGAAGGCCGCGCGGGATGGCTTCCTCCGTGAGCACGCCGGCACTTATCGCATCATCGATATCATGATTGATATAAGCAATTCTGTCGGAAAGCCTCACAATTCGCCCTTCGAGAGTCTCGGCCTGTTCGCCACCGGTGTGCCGCTCAATCCCATTCCTGACTTCAAACGTTAAATTCAGCCCTTTGCCGTCTTTTTCCAAAAGGTCGACAACCCTCAGGCTCTGTTCATAATGTTTAAAACCGGGCGGGAAAATTTCGTCCAGCGCTTTTTCGCCCGCATGCCCAAAAGGGGTGTGCCCCAAATCGTGCCCAAGTGCAATGGCCTCGGTCAAATCTTCATTCAAACGCAAGGCCTTCGCGATGGTTCGCGCAATTTGTGAAACCTCCAGCGTATGGGTCAGACGCGTACGGTAGTGATCCCCTTCCGGCGAAAGAAAGACTTGCGTCTTGTGTTTTAGCCGCCGAAATGAATTGCAGTGGATGATTCTGTCCCTATCCCGCTGAAAGGCGGTGCGCACAAAGCACTCTTCCTGCGCAACCAGCCTGCCCTTGCTGTTTTCGGAAAACGCTGCACGGGGCGAAAGGGTTAGTTTTTCCAGCGCCCAGTTTTGTTCTCTGATTGATTTTTCCATGCGTCTGCCCCCATATATAGAAAGTAAAGTAAGATAAGGTAAGGAAAATAAAAGTGCCCTCAAAGCTTATTATACGCATTTTGAAGGCAAAGTCCTTTATTTTTAATATAAATATTCAAACTTCCTCAGTTTCGGCATAAATTTCCCCTTTTTGCTCACTTTTAACGCTACCGAAGCTTAAATCCGCAAGATTGACATTAAACATTTCAAGCCTTGCGGCCGGTACCCGCAGGACAGCTGTCACCTCTTGCGCAAACTGAGTGTTTTCTATAACACCGCCCGATTCCGGCACCAAGGCGGTTAGTTTGCCGTAAAAGCTGTAATCACATTCCACCTTCAGCCTCACGAACAGGGTCATGGTGATAATCTTACCGGCGTCCACAGCGATTTTTGCCGTGCGTGAATAGGCCCGAACCAGCCCACCCGCGCCAAGCTTTGTGCCGCCAAAGTACCTGGTAACAACAACAGCGCAGTCCGTCAGTTCCTCTTTAAGCAACACATCAAGCGTCGGCATGCCGGCGGTACCTTGCGGTTCACCGTCATCCGAGTAACGCCGTACCCCGCCTTCCCGCAACACATAAGCGGAAACATTGTGTGTGGCATCCCAATACTTGGTCTTAATTTGTGCAATAAATTCAAGCGCCTGCTCTTGCGTTTTTAGTGGCTTGATATGCCCGATAAAGCGAGAGCGTTTTTCGACAAATTC
>CAZMSM010000072.1:0-10052 GCA_964568955.1 uncultured Eubacteriales bacterium
TGTACAAATCGCCGACAAGGCGGGACCCATCCAAAGCCGGTACAATAAAGATGATTTTATCCAAGTCATTCTTTACTTGCGGATAAACTTCAATAAGCGACGTTGCGATGGTAGAGCCAAGGCTGATGGGCACGATGTTTACCTTGTCCTGACCGGTTTCTGCCTTAACATTTTGAATAAAGTCATACAGCTCTTGCGCCGCGTCCAGATTGTTGCCATATGAATTGTAGGTGAAGAAATAGAGGTATTCTTCGCCCGCTACTTTTGTATAGTCTTGCAGGGGTATGGTTCTATAGATTTTTTCGCGTTGTTCCGGGGTGCACTCGGCAACACTGTGGGGGAATCTTTCCAGTTCAAGGTTACTTACCGGTTGACCGTTTAAGTCGACAGCGCTCTGTGCAAGGGATTTGCCAACAGCCTGTGCGGCAAGGTCCGTAAAGCCGTTGTCCTTTTGCGTAATGAGCATTTTAGCAAGCGGGACTACCAGGGTTTTAAGCAGATAATCCGTATCAATCAGGATGGGGAAGTTCTTTATCTCCTTCCCGTCTTCGTCCATTGCTCTGTTGCCATCTTCGTCAAGCAAGTAGACATCGGATTGCCCGATACCGGGGATAATAATGCTTGGGCTGCGGCTACTGTCGCGGTTGGTTGAATCGCCGTCTGAGCTTGCGGGTGTGCTGTCTTGTGTGAGCAGTGCGACCGCTTCTTCCACATTGGGAACGGCACAAACGTTGTTACCGGCCGTTTTTGCCGGCGCTTTAGCAACAGCACTTGTCGGCTGCGTCGGGCCAAAACCCACCGCCACTGCCGTAAAAACAAGGGCGAAGGTCAAGAAGAGGGAGGTTAGTCTTTTGCATGTGTTTTTCATTAATACACAATCCTTTCAAATATGCTGAGTTGGCTCGGAACCGTGTTGTTTATTTTAAAAAGTGGCCGCCGTCTGAGGGAAAAGGGCTGATGACTTACCGGGGCGCTACTTTTTTTCTTTAACAAACTCATTAAACTGTGGGTATGCGGGGTCTTGGAATACATCTTTGATTTGGTCGTCTTTAAGTAAAAACTTCATCAAATCCAGCATCTGCGTATTTTCTGCCGTCTGCTCATGCTCCAAGTTGCGCCAGTACCAGGTCGTGTCCGGTATTGCGCCCACGGAGGCGTCCACATCATTTTGTGGGTTTATGTGCTTGTGGGCCGTATTTTTGCAGTTGGTGTTCTGCTGTTTGTAATCCGCAGCGAATGTTTCGCCCAAGGGTGCGAAATGCGCATGCATGGATTCGGAAGCGGAGTGTACCACCATATCGGAGCTTACCTTGTCGGATGTGACAATTTTAAAAAGTTGGACGTTGTAGCCGCACAGGGAAAAAACTTCGGTACCGCTTTCGCGCGCTTTGGCAATAAGTGCGGGGAAGTCCGCGCGTGCGCGCCACCACCGGTCTGTTTCCTCTTTAAGTTTTGCATGGGCAGGGTCACTAATCAGCTTTTTGCTGAGCTGTTCATATTCGTGGGCGGGGACAAGTCCCCACATTGTGGAAGAATTTACAATGATGGTGTTCACGATGGTTTCCACAACTGTTTCAATAAACTTTCGCAAAACCTTTTTCGGCAGCAGCTTTGTTACCTTTATCACCTTTGCGGCATTCTTTTTGCCCATGAGCTCAACGAAAAGCGTTTCGTAATCATCATAGGCGATATTGCCCTTCATGATGTCGGAAACGGTCATGGAACCGTCAAAAGCCGGTACGACACCGACAACACGGTTGATGTCGCCATCCGAAACGTAGGTATCTAAATAAGCGGTTGTGATGGTGGCCCCAAGGCTCACCGCCGCTAAATTGACTTTGGTGTGACCGGTTTTTTCTTTGACCATTTGGATAAAAGCTCTCAGTCGTTCGACCGAGTCGAGCGTGTTGCCGATAGGTGTAAAAGCAAAATAAAACAGATGGTCTTCGCCGATTTCAAGCCCCAGCGGTTTTAAGGGCAACATACGATAGATGAAGCCCCTGTCTTTTTCACTACACTTGGCGAGGGAGTCGTCATACTTTTCGACCTGAATATTGTGCTTGTATTGACCGTCGGGGTTGCTCGCAAGTGCATCGAGTGCTTCGGCAAGGGCTTGGCCCGTTTTTTTGGTAAAGCCCAAGTCGTGGCGAAGGACAAACATCCGTATGGCCGGGAAAATGAGTGCGTTTTTTAGCTTCTTCATCGCGGCGGCGTCAATATCGGGCGGCCAGGCAGACCGTAACCGATTGCCGTTTTCATCCACCTCAAATGCCTTACAGTTGCCGATGCCCGGGACAACGATTGTTGGGTAAAAACCACAGTTGCAAGTGTTTTCCATTCGTTCGACCATTCTTTCTTTTGGTTTGACAATGCGCTTCAAACCTTATTATTATACATAACGAATACTACGAATAATAGTAACATAACAGCACCCCTTTTTCAACCAAAATTTGCAGTAAGGTGTTGCGCCTGCGGGTTAGCCTGCGGCAGGAAGGGAAGGACTGCAGGCTTAAAATGTTGACTTGATGCAAAAGCGGTGTTAATATGGGCCTATATAGATTGAAAGGGGTATAACTATGCTTGCTGTACTCAATTTTTTGCGGGGGATTACTAAAAAAACTTTTTTGCTTTCCATGGTGCTGTCTTTACTCACCGGTTTAGTCGCTTTTACGTCCGGCCTTATTGACACCGTCGGCGGCAATCCGCCGGACAATCTGGTTAGCAGCCAAAATATTTTGTTTTTGGGTTCCTATACCCATTCGCAAGACGTCGCAACCGATGGTGAAAGCTACTATTTCAGCTCACGCTGGAGTCTTATTAAAACAGAGCTTGACGGCGAGACGGAAATGGTTATGAACATCAATGCCATTCCGAAAGAGCTTAAAGATAAATTCGGCTCCGCCCATATCGGCGGCATTAGCTATTGGAACGGCACCATCTACGCCGCACTTGAAGACAGCAAGGTTTGGGATTACCCCATTGTCGCCTTGTACGATGCATCTACGCTTGAGTTTACGGGGGAATATTATCACCTATCGGCAGAGCTACAAAAAAACGGACTGCCTTGGATTGCCGTGGACGGTGAAAGGGGCCTTGTGTATGCTGCCCAGCGGGACAATTCGCCCGCAATTATTGTGTATGACCTGGAAACATTTGAACTTATTAAAACGGTACCCTTGTCCATGCCCGTGCACAAGATTCAAGGTGGGGATATGTATAAGGGCTTGCTGATTGTCGCAACGCAGGACGAAACGCAGGCGGTTTATTCCATAGATCCCCTCACCGGGGACACGAACAAATGCTTTGACCAAAACCTACCCAAAGGCGGCGAGGCTGAAGGTTTGACGGTGCTTGAAACAGCTGACGGCGCAGTCTTCCATACACTGGATTTAGGGCCGATGTTTATCAACGCATACTTGCGCCACTACGCACCACCGGTGGAATTAGGTTAACAAACAAAATAAAAAAGATAAAAAGAAAGTGTGAAGTTTAATGTTGCATTTACTTACACGTGGTTTTACAAAATTCTGGGCGCTTTTATCGGCTATTCTTTTAATCGTCGCAACGAATGCGGAGCAACCACCCGGCGTGCCGGATGGCGCAGTGCTGGTGAGTAGCCACACCTATATGCTCGACAAAGCCTTGGTGCGAGGCCAGGGCGTGGCAACGGACGGGGAATATTTTTACTTTAGCGGCAACTTCTTCTTGAATAAAACGGATATCAACACACATGAAACCGTAGCAAAAAACCTGCTTGCTATTCCCCCTGCACTCTTGCTCAAGGGATCCAACCATATCGGTGGCATCAGTTACCATGACGGCAAGATATATGCGCCCATTGAAGACAGCGAAGAACATCTGTATCCCTCCATTGCCATCTTTGATGCCGAAACATTAAAATTTACCGGTGAATGTTATAACATGCCCCTTGACTTGCATGTTAAAGGAGTCCCCTGGTGCATTGTCGACGCTCCCCGAGGGTATCTGTATACCATGGAGTGGAGCCCGGGCCAAGTGCTGAATGTCTTTAATTTAGATGACATGAGCTTCGTTAAAACCATACCGCTTTCCATGCCGCTGGACCGTATTCAAGGTGGGGATATTTACGAGGGGATGCTTTACCTTTCCGCCGATGTCGGCGGCAAATCGGTCTACCAAATGAACCCTGTCACGGGCGAGGTAAACCTGCTTTTTAGCCGCAACGTTTCGCCCGAGTGTGAGGCGGAAAGTATGACCGTTTTACCCACACCCGACGGTCCGCTGTTTTGCGTGATGGACATCGGCCCTAAGCGCATCAATATGGTGCTGCGGGCGTACCGGTTAGCGGACTAAGAAAAATAAAAAAAGAGGCTGTATCAAAAGGCTGAAAAATCAGCCCCAAGATACAGTTTCTTTTTTGCAAAACTTGTTTTGTGCCCGATCGGCAGATTAATAATTTTAATAGCTTTAATAGTTTGTCAGCGTGCGTTTGATAATGCCGATAGCCTTGTCAAGTTCATCGTAGGTGATGGTAATCGGCGGGGCAAAACGAATGGTGTTGTCGTGCGTTTCTTTGGCCAAAACACCGTTTGCGATCAGTTTTTTGACATAGTCTGCCGCGGGGACGTTAAATTCTACCCCGACGAACAGGCCGCGCCCGCGGATATCAATAATCTCTTCATTCTTTATTTCACGGAGTTTTTCGATAAAGTATTCGCCTTTTTCCCGCGCTTGTTTGGGGTAGTCGTCCCTAACGAGGATTTCCATCGCTTTGACGGCGACTGCGCAGGCGAGCGGGTTGCCGCCGAAGGTGGAACCGTGGGAGCCGGGCTCAAAAACGTCTAAAATATCTCGGTTTGCCGCAATGGCGGAAACGGGCATCACCCCGCCGCCGAGCGCCTTACCCATGACATAAATATCCGGCTCAACATTTTCATACTGGCAGGCAAACATGGTGCCGGTTCTTGCGAAGCCGGTTTGCACTTCGTCCGCAATAAAAAGAACGTTGTTGGCCGTGCAGATTGCCCGCACCTTTTTTAAGTAGCCGTCGCGCGGGAGGATGACCCCGGCCTCCCCCTGAATCGGCTCGACTAAAAATGCGACGGTGTTTGGTGTGATGGCGGCTTCCAAGGCATCCGCATTACCAAACTCTATTTTAACAAAACCGGGCGTAAAGGGTCCAAAACCGCGGCGCGCGGTAGGGTCGGTGCTCATTGTTATGATGGTAATCGTTCTGCCGTGGAAGTTGTTTTCACAAACGATAATTTCCTGCATGCCCTCTTCAACGCCTTTAACATCGGCACCCCAGCGCCTAGCAGTTTTTACGGCCGTTTCCACCGCTTCCGCCCCCGTGTTCATGGGCAGGGCCATATCCTTGCCGGTTAAAGCGCAAAGCTTTTCATAAAAGTCACCCAGCACGGCGTTGTGGAAAGCGCGTGAGGTCAGCGTGACCTTGTCAAGCTGCTCTTTGGCGGCGGCTATAATCTCCGGATGGCGGTGGCCGAAATTGAGCGCCGAGTAGGCACTGAGCATGTCAAAAAATTCTTCGCCTTCGGGGTTATACACCATAACACCTTTGGCTCTTTCAATAACAATTTCTTTGGGTTTGTAGTTGGCCGCACCGTATAGTTGTGTTTTGTCGATAATTTCTCTTGATAAATGCATGGGCTGCCTCCGATATGTTTTTTTGCCGTTGTGTGAATGTTTCGCAACGCATGCAATGCGTTACCTACATTGTGTCCGGCACGGTAATCTTTAACATGGTCAGCACATTAAAGAGGACGGTTTGAACGCAGCTGCAAAGGGTGATTCTCGCTTGCATCAAACTTTCTTCCCCACAGTTGACACGGCAAACGTTGTAGAACTTATGGAACAGCGACGCCAAGTCAAGGGCGTACCTTGTTACCCGCGCAGGGTCGTAATTGCTCGCCGCCGCAATGATTTCGTCCGTCAAGGCGGCAAGGTGGCTGATGAGGTCTCGCTCTTCCGGTGTGTCAAGGCGCTCCAGTTCGCTCGGCTCACAACTCCTTGGCAGTGTGTTTTGTTCGGTAAGCTTTCTTAAAATACTGCAAATACGCGCGTGTGCGTATTGGCAATAATAAACCGGGTTGTTAGCACTTTGCTCTACCGCTAAGTCCAGGTCAAATTCCATCTGTGAGGAAGGCTCCCGCAGGTTGAACCAGAAACGCACTGCGTCAATGGGGATTTCTTCCAGCAAATCTACAAGCGTTATCGCCTTGCCTGTGCGTTTGGACATTTTGACTACTTCACCGTCTCTCATCAAACGCACCAACTGCATCAGGATAATATCAAGCTTTGAGCCGTCGACGCCGATGGCGTCCAAAGCGCCTTTCATGCGCGCGACATGCCCGTGATGGTCGGCACCCCAAATGTTGATGGCACGGTCAAAACCGCGCACGCCGAGCTTGTTGCGGTGGTAGGCAATATCTGCGGCAAAGTAAGTCGGGTTGCCGTTGGCACGCACGAGCACTTCGTCTTTTAGCTCAAGCTTTTCGATTTCCTCCGCTGTCTTTCCGGTATCTTTAAAGCCTGCTGTCATCACTTCAATATTTTTGTACCAAAGTGCACCGTCTTTTTCGTAGGTTAAGTTGAGGTTTTTCATGATGTCGAGTGTTTCGTCCAGCTCACCGTTGTTGTAAAGTGTGCTTTCGTGAAACCAGGTGTCGTAGTGAATGCGATACTTTTCAAGGCTTGCGCGCATGGCTTCCAGGTTTTTGGGCAGAGCGTATTCAACCAGTGCCTTTCTGCGCACGGCTTCGTCTGTGGTAAGGAAGCCGTCACCGTGCATTTGTGCAAACTCATGGGCTCTTTGTAGAATATCCTCACCGTGATAACTGTCTTCCGGCAGCGTAACCGCGGCTTCGCCCTTGAAAACTTGCTGATAGCGGATATCCAGCGACAAGGCAAATTTATCGATTTGATTGCCGGCATCATTGACATAAAACTCACGGCTGACCGTGTAGCCCGCATAGTCCAGCACAGCGGCCAAACAATCCCCAAGCGCACCGCCCCTGGCGTTCCCCATGTGCATGGGCCCCGTTGGGTTGGCGGAAACGAACTCGACATTAATCTTTTGCCCTTTGCCAAAATCGGACCGCCCATAGTTTTCGCCTTTTGTCATGATGTCTTTCAAGACCGCGGCATAATAGGAAGGGCTTAAATAAAAATTCATGAACCCCGGGCCCGCAACCTCACACCGTTCAAAGAAGGTGGCGGAAAGGTCCAGGTTGTTAGAGAGTAATTCGGCGATTTTACGCGGCGGCATTTTTAAACACTTTGCCCAAGTCATCGCGGCGTTTGCGGAAAAATCTCCGTTGAGTCGGCTGGCGGGTACCTCGATGTTGAAGGCGCTTAAAGGCTCCGCCGGCAGTGCGCCGTCAGCAACCGCGCGCCCCGCCGCCTCAAGCACCGCTTGGCATATTTCGTCTTGTGCTGCTTTAACTAAGAGGGACATTTTCGTCGGTCTCCTTCACAGTCACCTTGAGCTCGTTTACCGATGCTAAGCCGGTATTAAAGTCAATGGTGTACTTAAATTTAAGTTCGCCGCCGTCGGCGTTCATCTTTGAATTGACGTAGCGCGCAAAGATGCCCATCATAAAATCACCATGGGGGGTGATGTAGTGGCAGTTGTGGCGTTTGTCTTTTTCAATAATCATTTCGGCGCAAAATTCACCCGTTCTGGTCATGATGATACGCTTTTTATCCTCAACCTTAATGGTTGTAACGCACCCTTGCAAGGCTTCGTCCTGCTCGGTATAGGCCAAAGAGTAATTGTCGCCGAAGCCGTCCAGGGTTCCGACGGTAATTAGTTCGGATGTTGAGTTTTCGCCATCCGACTCGTGATTGTCAACAATGCGGATGATTACATTTTTACTTGCCATTTACAGTTCACTCCATTTTTCAATTGCCAGGCAAATCAGCTTGTCAAGCAGTGCCGGGTAAGGTATGCCGGAGGCTTCGAACATTTTAGGGTACATGCTTATAGAAGTAAAGCCCGGTATCGTGTTCGGCTCGTTGAGCAAGATGGCTCCATCACTGTTTTGCACAAAAAAGTCGATTCTCGCAAGCCCCGAACATCCGAGTATCGTAAAAATTCGGCAGGCGCTTTCTTTGATTTCCGCCAGCTTTTCGGGCGACAGGCGTGCGGGGATATGGAGCTCGCTCGTACCGCAAACATATTTTGCGTCATAATCATAAAATTCGTTGCAGGGGACAACTTCGCCCGGGGTAGAAGCAAGCGGGTTTTCATTACCCAAAACAGCGCACTCGATTTCCATCCCGTCGATGCCTTGCTCCAAGACCACTTTTTTGTCGTGGTGAAAAGCCGATTCAACGGCTTCGAAAAGTTCCTGTTTGTTTTTTGCTTTGCTGACACCGACTGAAGAGCCGGTGTTGGCCGGTTTGACAAAAATCGGAAAGCCGAGGTAATCGACGGCGTTTTCCAGCAAAACCGATGATGATTCAAGAA
Organism: uncultured Eubacteriales bacterium; assembly: GCA_964568955.1. Classification (GTDB taxonomy): domain Bacteria; phylum Bacillota; class Clostridia; order Oscillospirales; family Acutalibacteraceae; genus UBA1447. Next base: position 8,468 of record CAZMSM010000072.1, read on the forward strand.
ACTCCCCTTGTGTAAAACTTTGCCACCTTGCCTGGGCAATGTGGTTGGCGTCTGCTAAAGCGTTGGTTACCGCTTTGTCCATACAAGTTGCGGATGACAAGGTGTCACAGCCGACAAAGGCGATGCCTGCCAGTTCCAGCAGCCCTTGAATGGTGCCGTCTTCGCCGTTTTTGCCATGCAAGACCGGGAAGACCACGTCTATAGGGATTCTCTCAACACCGTCGGGGGTGAAAAGTACCAGGCTTTTCTCGCTGCGATCGGGGGAAATGAGGGCGGGCGTCAGCAGTGATTTGTCCTCCAGCCACTTGCCCCCCGGTAAAGAGGCGGTATCGCCGCTGTATAAAAGCCAGCGGCCGTCTTTTGTAATGCCGACACACAGCACCTTATATTTTTCACGCGGAATATTATCAATAACGGACCGTGCGGAAACAAGCGAAACATCGTGTTCGCTCGAAACGCCGCCAAAAAGCACCAAAACCGTTCTCGTATTGCTCATCCTTTCTTAAAAACAAAGCGGATTATTCAGATGGTTATTTTAACATAAGAGGCGTTTTTAGTCAATTGACATGCGGGGACATAATCCGGGCGGATAAATCGTGGATAAAACAAAAATTCGTGTAAAAAAACGGCAACCTGTACAAAACAAGTGGCCGTTTTATTCAGGTCGCAAGACCCTTTTATTTTTGTATAAACGAAAGGCCCAGGCAATTGGGGCCACAGTGTGTGCTGATGGTGCAGCCCGCCCTCGTGATGAGGACTTCCTTAAAGTCACGCTTGCTTTGGATGACCTTGCGCACGGCTTCCAACTGGACGCTCGGAATGCCGGAATGGCAGATGATAACGCGGTCAAGGTGGATGTTTTCGACTTTTGCAAGGCGCGCCTCAACATATTGCAGCTGAACGGCTTGGATTTTGCCCCTGTGTTTACCGACGAGTTCCAGCACGCCCCCTTGCATGTCAATACTCGGGTGAATGCTCAGCATGTTTGCGCCAAGAGCCGTGAGTGCGGAGCAACGCCCGCCTTTTCGTAAAAACTCAAGTTTGTCGACAACAAAGCTTTGGTGGACGAGGCTTTGCCGCAGGTTTGCACTGTCAAAAATATCGGCGGCTTGCGTATCTTTGTCCCGCAGTTCGCACGCTTCAAGTGCCAACATGGCGATGCCCGTCGAAAGGCTGCGGCTGTCCACAACATAAACGTCGTCGAGTTTGCCCGCGGCAATCAGCGCATTTTGGTGGGTTGAAGAAATTTCGGAGCTTAAGGAAAAGTGAACAACGGCCATCCCTTTATCGGTAAAACCGCGAAAAAAGTCTGTGTAATCGGGGATGGGGATGGATGAGGTGTAAGGAATGATTTTATCTTCTTCATATCTTTTGAAAATATCTTCGGGCGAGATGTCTATTCCGTCGCGGTATGTTTTACCCCCAAGGGAGATGTACAGCGGAATGATTGCAATATTAAACTGTTTTGCTAACGCCGGCGACAGGTCAATCGGACTGTCAGCCGTAATCACAACCGGTTTCGCCATCTGAAAACCTCATTTCATCATTTTGTTCAATGCATTATTATATCAGATAAGCGGGAGCG
>CAZMSM010000073.1:0-9775 GCA_964568955.1 uncultured Eubacteriales bacterium
CGGCTTTGGACTGCGGTGCGCACCATCCCCATGGTTTTGTCGGACAGCAGGATTAGCGTGCTCTCGTCGATGCCCTTGGTAAAACTTGGCCAACCCGTGCCGCTGTCAAACTTATCACCGGATGAGAACAGTGGCTCGCCCGTTACGACATCGACGTAGATACCTCTGTCCCGGTTGTCCAAATATTCATTATTAAATGCCGGCTCTGTGCCGTTGTTTTGGGTGACATTGTACTGCACCATGGTCAGCGCCGCCTTAATTGATTCGTTGGAGGGACGCGGGTAATCCGCCGGGTCAACGACACTGTTCCTTGCGCGTTCAAAGTCCGTTTGGGTGATGTGGCAGTAGCCGGACGGGTTTTTATTCAGGTAATCTTGATGATATTTTTCCGCATCGTAAAAGGACGTAAGCGGTTCAATTTCCACCGCGAAAGGATTGTAACGCCCGCGCTCCACATCGGCAATGCGCTCGGCCGTCGCCTTGGCGGCATCGTCTAGATAATATATACCCGACTGGTACTGGGAACCCACGTCGTTGCCTTGTCTGTTTTCCACAGTGGGGTCAATTGCACTAAAGAAGGTGAACAAAATCTTATCAAGGCTCACCTTGTCCGCCTCGTATTCAACGCGAACCGTCTCCCGGTAACCGGAGTTGCCCCTGCTGACATCAGCATACGATGGGTCTTTGCTAAAGCCGTTGGCGTAACCGCTGGTCGCCCCGGTGACACCCGGTAGGGTCTGCATCAGTTTTTCCATGCCCCAAAAGCAACCGCCGGCAAGGTAGATTACATCAGTGCCTTCCTTTTTTTCATAATCCGTATCCCCCACTGCTTCCCCTGTTAAGCCCGGGGCATTTCCCGTTGTATTTTGTCCCGGTGCGGCAGCACAGGCACCGACCGTAACGGCAAGCAATACCGTTGTTACCATGATTAAAAAATTTTTCATTATTGATCCTTCCTTCCAAATCAGGCGATAGCCTTCTCCCTTATAGGAGGTATGCTTATATTGTACCATTCATCTGCCTTGCATCTGTTTTGAAAGCGTGTCAAAACTGTTAAATTATTTGCATACAGGAATCGTGGATTCGATCTCAAATATTCTTTGATATGCGTGCCCTCATATGATATTATGGATGCAATATAAAATGAGTTCACGCGGTATTTTTAAAACGGCTCGTTTAAATCTTCTTTGTATGAAGGGTATGTTGAAAATGGACAAATCAAAAATTATCATTTTAGCCGCAATTTTGCTTGTTGTTTTAATTGCAATCGGCATTTTCGCCGCCGTTCATTTCACACAAGTTCCAAAGGAAATGCAGTATAAGGTTGAAACTGTGGAAGCCAAATCCAAGGATAAAATTAAAGTTGGTATTCTTTCGGATGTGCAGTTGCCACAGCTGGAAAAACACCTGTATGCCTGGGACTATACCACTGTAGCAAATGGTGCTGACCATTTAATCAAAGCGTTGAACTATTTTAAGACACAGAATGTAGATATGGTCATCTTAAACGGTGACATCGTCAATGCTGTAGGCGATTATGCCGGTTACAGTGCCTATAACAAGGTTATTGATTATTTTTATGGGGAAGACAGGATCGATACACCACACTTTATCTACCCCATGGGCAACCACGAATTTTATGGTGCGAACCAAGAACGCCAATTCTTTAAAGCAACAAATCTGCCCTTAAACGCTCGCACGATTATAAACGGCTATAGCTTTATTTCTATCTCAAACTCCAAAGTTGAAAAAGGGGATGAAGAACTCGCCAAAAGCAACGGCACATTAGCCGACGGTACTTATAATGCGCAAAGAATTGCCTTCTTAAAAAACCAGCTGGCCCAAGCGGCCAAAGAAGCCCCCGAGCAACCCATATTCGTGTTTCTACACATGCCCATTGACGACTCTATCGCAGGAGGGCACTGGGCAACACCGCAGTTTGAAGAAATCTATACTATTCTCCAAAATTACCCGCAGGCGGTTGTATTTACAAGCCACTCGCACTATTGCTTGAGTGATGAACGCTCTGTTGTACAAAAAGATTTCACAATGGTTAACACAGGGACCACCAGTTACTTTGACTTTGACTGGTTGAAACAAGAGGATATTCCTAAAGATATCTCTATAAAAGATCTTTTAAGCGGAAACCATGCGAGTTTAAAGAACAAAGATTGTTTGATAAACCCCGAATTGCTCGGCATTGACAAGTCGGACGATGTGCCTTTTAGAAGCGAAGTCAACAACGGTTTGATTTTAGACGTAGATGTCGAGAAAAACGCCTTTACATTGGATAAGGTCAATTTCAACTTAGGCGTAAAATTCGGCCAACGTTTTACAATGAACCTCTATAACAAAGATAGCTTTACGCGCACAGCTTTATTGCTCGGCAAAGGCAAAATGCCGTTTTTTGACAATCAATCAATTTCGGTCCAATTAGATGACGACCGTGTTGTTCTCACCTTCGGCGCGGCGAATCAGAGCGTGCCATCGAAATACTATTTGTATGAACTTATAGACGAAATCGGAAGAACCACCTATATACGCCACTTTGCCAAAAACTACATATTAGGTTACGATACCGATTATACGGAGCAAAATGTACTGCGCGGGCTGAACGAAGGCAAATATAACCTTCGTGTTTTCGCCGTAAACTCTTTTGGTCTTGCAAGCGAGACTTTTTTAACTGACACTTTTACAGTTTTCTAAAGAGCCGCAAATGTAAAAATATACAATGCGCATAATATGTTTTCGCTGTAACAACCGTCCCGTAATCGGATTTTTTCGTCTTTTTTATAACAGGTTAAATGCTGCAGACAAGCCGGCCCTTTGATTTTTCATAGCAAACATTAACGCCATAAAAGCGCATATTTATGCGCTTTTATGGCGTTAATGGCTAATATATTGAAATAACATGTAAAAATATTCAATTAAGGCTTGCTAAACATTAAGTATAAGTGCTATAATAAGCCCAATAAAATTTTGGGAGGAAAAAATATGAAAAAATCCGTAAAAATCATTACACTACTCATGGCACTCACTTTAGCGCTTACCATGTTCGCAGGCTGCGACAAAACAAAAGACACCGACAAGGAAACCACAACCGCGACCGGCCAAACCACGACCGTAACTCCAATTAAATTAAAAGTTGCAACCAATGCGGAGTTCCCACCTTTTGAATCCTTGGATACGTCAACAAATGAAGTCGTTGGTTTTGATATCGACTTAATGAACATGATAGCCGAAAAAATCGGTGCAGAAGTCACGTTTGAAAACATGGAATTTGATGGCGTTGTCGCCTCAATTCCCTCAGGCACTTGCGATGTCGCAATATCCGGTTTAACCATTAATGCCGCAAGAAGCAAAACAGTTGACTTCTCTGTTCCCTATTACGAAGATTCTTCTCAAATACTCATTGTCAAGAAGGATGATACAATCTTCACAGGCACAACAAAAGCAGAACTCGATACACAGCTCGAAAACAAAAGAGTCGGTGTTTGCACTGGCTTTACAGGCCAAGCATACGCTCAAGGAGATGAAGAATGGGGCTTTACAGGCATTGCCGGAGCAGATGTAAAAATTTATGACAATGTTGGGCTCGCTGTTCAAGATTTGAAAAACGGCATGATCGATGCTGTTATTATGGATGATACACCCGCGAAGGAAGCCGCTACAACTGCCGAAAATGCCGACGATGTTAAAGTGATTGACGTTGCATTAACGACCGAAGCATATGGCATCGCGATTAAAAAAGGCAATACCGAGCTTAAAGAAAAAATCGATACCGCGATTGCAGAACTAAAAGCTGCAGGCAAAATTGATGAACTTAAAACGAAATGGAACGCATAGGCCCATAAACTAAAGGAGATAACAGAGGAATGTTTGATAATTTCTTCGGGAGATTTGATTCAGCGTTTCTCAGTGGCGGTGGCTATAAGTTAATGGTGGAAGGCTTGTTTAACACCATACTTATAGCCTTCTGCGCGTTAATAATAGGCGTTATTCTTGGTACAGTTGTTGCAGTTATTAATGTTACACCGGGAAAAAGCAAAGTCAACTGGGTTCTAAAAAAAATAGCGAGTGTTTATATTACAGTTATAAGAGGCACACCCGTCATGGTGCAGCTCTTACTGGTGTATTTTGGTATAGCACCGGCGATTAAAGCTTTTCAAATAAGTTTTTCACTCGATGTGCCATTTTCATCCATAAGCATTAAAGTGACATCCGCTTTGGTTTGGGCCATTCTTGTTTTCGGCATAAACAGCAGCGCCTATGTGGCGGAAATTGTCAGAAGCGGCATTCAGGCAGTCGACAAAGGTCAAATGGAAGCGGGGCGCTCTTTGGGCCTCCCGTACTCAATGACCATGCTAAAAGTGGTGTTGCCCCAAGCGATTAAGAACATATTGCCGGCCCTTGGTAATGAACTCATCGTTTTGATCAAAGAAACGTCGGTAGCAGGCTTCATCACGGTGTTCGATTTAACAAGAGCCGCCAGAGCGGTTGTCGCGAACACCTACGATGCATTTGTGCCCTACCTCGTTTTGGCCGCGATATATTTGGCGCTTGTGATGATTGCAACTTACTTTGTAAGAAGGCTCGAAAGGAGGCTGGGCAAGAGTGATTAGAACGCATCAATTGAAAAAGTCCTTCGGCAGTTTGGATGTCCTCAAAGGCATCGACTATCACGTAAAAAAAGGCGAAAAAATAGTTGTTGTCGGGCCATCCGGTTCGGGTAAATCAACATTTCTGCGATGCCTTAACCTTCTGGAAGCCCCAACATCCGGCGATATTTGGTTTGAAGATAACCTTATAACAGGCAAAAAAGTGGACATCAACAAAATACGCGAACGCATGGGTATGGTGTTCCAACAGTTTAATCTGTTTAATAACCTAACAATCATGAAAAACATAACCCTCGCGCCCATTAAACTAAAAATTCATAACGAGCAAGAGGCAAACGAAAATGCCCTTCGCCTGCTTGAGCGCATTGGGCTTCGCGAAAAGGCGGATGCCTACCCTGCACAACTTTCCGGCGGGCAAAAGCAAAGAGTTGCCATCATCCGTGCCCTTGCCATGAACCCAAAGGTAATGCTTTTTGATGAACCGACATCGGCGTTGGACCCTGAGATGGTCGGTGAAGTATTAGAGGTCATGAAGGAACTGGCCGAAAGCGGAATGACAATGGTCGTTGTTTCCCACGAAATGGGTTTTGCACGTGAGGTCGCAACGAGAGTGCTGTTTATGGATGATGGCATGATCGTTGAAGAAAATGAGCCAAAAGAGTTTTTCGAAAACCCTCAAAGCACACGGCTTCAAGATTTTTTATCAAAAGTTTTATAGCGTACTCTTTGAGCTATTAATAGAAGCTAAAAAGCAGCCGCCGGAAATTTTCCGGCGGCTGCCCTGCTTTTTGTAACGAAGTCGCTTTTAGCCGGCTACGCCAACCAAACCTGTTGTTTGATCAATGAATAGCTTGTAGTTTTCAACATCGGTAGCTATACCGGCATCGATACTGTCCACAACACCATCGCCGTTTAAGTCACTCGCCCTGTAAAGAGCTGCGTCGGTTGTTGAATCCCAGCTTACTACATAGTTTTCATAGTTGACAAGGACGCTGGCGTCGGTGCTGTCAATATTGCCGTCACCGTCGACGTCGCCATAAATAATAATGGTGTAGGAGCGGACAACCTCTCCATCGCTCATAAGGTCAACGACTGTTCCCGTACCCGGACCTTTTGGCGTATTGTGGAATACCAGCTTACCACCCGGGGTAGCTTTTATAAGGGTTTCAAGGCTCGAACCGACAACAAGTCCGGAGATATAGAGGTTGACATCATCGATGATGGAGCCCGCTTGCAGAGTTGACTCTACAAAAAGTTGCGGCGTTTTTTTCCAAAGCTCCATGAGTGTTTCTCTCGCTGCGTTCACCTTGCTCTGGCGCAGTGTCCAATCGCCGTTACCGTCAACTGCTGTAGCATCTGCACCGTTTACAAGCACTGCAAAGTTGTAGGCGCGTTGGAACCGGTTCCACGCAGCGGCAGAGCAACCATTCTCAAGGGGCATATTGGCTTCCACCAAAGCTACTGCTTCATTTAGGCGGTCTTTGATCGCAGGGACGCGCACCAAGCGCTCGGCGTATAGGTTCAGTCGATTCTCAGCATACGCGACGGATACCGCTTTCACAGGTCTGAGCGCCTTAACAGCAGCATCGTAATCGGTTACCCATTGAGCATAAGCCGTGTCGTATGCCTCTTGCTCCTCGGCGGTCGGCTCAGCGGGAAGAACCGGCGCTTGTGGCAGTTGCTGAGATTCCCAAATTTTTTCGGCGTTGTCTCTTTCATTCCTGTATCTGTCATAGGTGTATGCGACGTAATCTTCTTTACCGATGTAATCATAGTTGGGATCATCGTATTCGTAGTAAAGCTTCATACCCGGATTTGCCGGGTCTTCGTAAACATTGGACGGTGCAATTTCCTCTATCACGGTTTTGAGGGATTCCACACCGGCTGAAATTTCGGTTGCCTCAAGGGCCTTGATGGCGGCTTTAAGTCCGGTTGCCGCCGGTTCAAAGTGAGGGGTATGCGTTGTCATAAAGGTGGATGCCACCCTCGGTCTGTAAACAACCGCAACTGCATTTTTAATAGCATTGATGTAATTGTCATAAGCCGTTGAACTTGAGTAATCATTAGGGTCACGGTTGGCTTTGATTGCATTCCTCAGGAGTGAGGGAAGACCGTAATCCGTATAAAGTACAACGCTATGTGTAAAGTCGAAGGTTACCTTTTTGTAACCAAGCTGTGTCTCGGTAGCGTAGTAAGAATAGGACGAGTTGTACAAGCCATCCACAGGCCTTGTCGCGGATTCATTTGCTGCAAAATAAGGGACATCCCATGCGCCACCATCCGACGTTGCGATGTTGCTGAAAGGAGCCAGCGCGACTCCGTTGGAAACAAGTGTGGCATTAACGGTACACGTTTTGCGCGAAACGGTTGCAGGTCTACCATGTAGTGCTCCGTCTTTCTCTTTCCTATCAAGCTTTGCGATGACATCATTCAAGGTCTGCATCGTTTCATTTTTCTTGGCAGGATATTGTGCCATGGCATCTTGCCATTGCGCAAAAGCAAGGTTATAAGCGGCAATTTCCGCCTCGCTAGCACCTGTTGCGAGCTCTTGCGGAGCCTCCGGTGCAGCGGGACCGTTCAAGTAAGTAGCGTTATATTTCATTCTATGGAAGTTGTTTTTTTCGGGTTGCAAAGTAGTCCAATTCTGCCCGTCATCGCCGGTCTGTGAAATGTAGGCATAGGCTCTTTGTGAAAGAGGAAGTGGCGTTAATACCGTACCGTCTTCCGTTAAAACGTTGTAGGTTAGGGTGATCACCAGTTGTTGGTTCGCAGTGAATGTCCCGCCCAGGGAACAAGTAACATCGTCCCCGCCGTTGATAACGGTGCCTGCAAGATTGCTGACCGTTACCGCAGGAATACTTGAAGTGACCGAAACGATTTTAATTTTGTAAAGATTATCCTTCACGAAATTACCGTTTTTGTCCCTAGCACCGGTATTAACACCGGTGGAATCGTTACGGATGGCGAATGAGGTTGCCCCGCTGACAACGTTTGGCAGCTGAACATCAGGGTCTTGATACGCCTGCGGTGTGCTCTTATCCATAAGCTGAGCGAGTAGTGGTACAATGGCAGGCATGATGGAAGTTCTTCGACTGCTCAACTTGAGAAGAATATTTTTAATAATAGTCGCAAGACTTACGTTGGTAATAATTTGTTCAAACGAAGTGAAGTTACCGATAGCCGCGGGGAAGATACTGTTAAGGACTCGCGCGACGGTGTCAATGAGAATCTTCTTGAGTGTCTTTGTCCCGAGTTCGGAACCTTCGACTCTATCAAACAACGAAAGGAGACCTGTAACATCCAAATTCAGCGCGCCCGATACAAGCCTGTTCATCAACAGCTCTTGTGAATTGCCATTTACGGAAGCCGGCAACCATTTGGCTGACGTTGGCATAAACAAGTTAACAAGCGCATCAATAGCGGCCCAAGGGTTCGTTTGGCTGAAAGTGGTATTTAACAGTCCACCGTAATTTTTTGTTGCCCAGTTTGTCACCATAAGAAGAGTAGCGTCCAAACCTTGGCCATAAGGTATCAGTCCCGTACCCGGAGCGGTCCCGGCGGCGGGGTTCATGTCTATACTTTGGTTGACAGCGTATGCCAGCAGGTCTGCCAGCATATAGAACACCGAAGCCTGGGTTTTAGGCTGTGAGCTATAGTCAATCGCCGGTACTTTGTCCGCAAGGGCATCCTTCGCCGCGTACCATGCAACTTTGACGAGGGAATCCGCATCGTCCGGAATATAAAGACTGTCGGACGAGGAGTTAAGCAATGAACGCAAGATGTAGGAGAACAGCTCCTGGTCATTCATCGCGTCAATCTCGGCAGCAGGTTTAGCAGCAACATAGTCTGCAAACAGGGCTGTCCCCGTCTCGTTCAAGATGTATTTTGCGGCTGCCGCAAAATTAGCAAGCAGGTTGGTGTTTGGACCGGCGGCCCAAGTATAATCAATTGTAATAGCGTTGATGATGCCTGCCAGAATATTATTGAGTTCGCCAATAAAAGTCGAACCCGATGGGAAGGAGTAGGCAGGGACAACAAAGTTAATATTCAAAATAGCGGCATATTCGTTGAGATTGGACTCATCGCCCGTGTCGTCCGGATTTTCCTTATCATAAACGACACCACATGCTTTGCGAACCGTTTTCACCAGTTTGGTGTTTATCATCGGTACCACGAGCCCGTTCCAAGCTTGTTGCAGAAGTGTTTCAATAAAATCGTAGGCAGAAAGAGAGGAGCTTACGATGTTAAAGTATTCTAAGAGTTCCGGTGCAAAGCCGTCATATTCCCCTGTATCGGGGTCAATTTCGCCCTTGACGAGGTCATCTACAAGTTGTTGTATCATCGCATCCGTGTTATTGTTCACAGGTTTGGGGACCGGGGCATCCGGATAAACCTTTTCAAACAATTTTTCTTTGAGCATCTGATTCACGTTCAAATCGCTGAGATCAACAAATGACTTCGCAATACCCAGGTCCAGCTTGCCATCTATTACTTTGGCCAAGATGTCCCTATTGTCACTGAGGAAGGTCACCAGGGCATACAGAACTGTATTGTCACTGGAGTCCTGCGAAGCTGTCCTTCTGGGGTTTTTGAGTGCATCTACATTCAGTTTGTTTAGGTCGCCGAGCATCCAACCGAACAGTGTAATCGCACCGCCGGTGAGAAGCTTGTGGATATCAGCGAACGCATTGTTCACCGAGTTCAATTTTAACTCGCCCAGAATCGACAGGTCTACGACCATATCTTTCTCCGCAAGTAAAATGTCCACACTGTCGAGCAGCATGGTGCTGGCTTGGCTGAATGTTATGACCGGTTGGTCCACATCGTCATAGTTGGTCAGGTATCCGTCAAGATAACTTGCCCGGCCCTGCGCCACAACACTGAATGTGGACATCATAATAACAACCGCCATGAGAAAACCAAGTATTCTTCTAAATTTGTTCATCCTGTTACCTCCATCATTGAATTAATCGCTCTTTTGGCACACTACTATACACTACTCTTATTATAGTATGTATCCCCGATAAAATCAACAACGAATTGTAAAATAAACAAAGGTTTTTGTCGGTTTTCTCTTAGTTCTTCGGATTAATGCCTTTTCAACAAGACTCCTTGCCAAATCTTTGCCTTATTCCATCTGATCCGAGGCACAACGC
>CAZMSM010000074.1:0-9613 GCA_964568955.1 uncultured Eubacteriales bacterium
AGGCACGCCGCCAGCGTTCGTCCTGAGCCAGGATCAAACTCTCTAAAAATTGTATTAACAGAGCGCTTGCGCGCTCAACTAATCTCTAGAGCTTTAATTGCTCATTTTGATACTCTAGCGTATCTTGTTTCCATTCGTTGCCGAATGAATTACTGTCGCAAATTTTTGCTAAAATCTACAAAAAAATCTCAGGGTTATTTTTTGATCGTTGTTTAATTTTCAAGGTGCGCTGTCTTGCCCTTCGGAAAACGTTCCACAGAATCTTTCTAACAAACCCTGCTTTTTCGCTTTCCTGCCCCTGAAGCCGAAGTGCCTGTGGCTTAGGTGCCTGAGTATCTTACCAAACCTCATTCCCTTTGTCAACACATATTTTAACTTTTTTGCAAACTAATCTCCGCTTCCTACAACCCCGCCGGGTGTTTCTCAACTCCGGAACAAGCAGATTGCCCTTCTTTTGCAGGTACCCCTGTCATAATGCTGATTGAGTTGTGTTTGCTTTTGTACTGCTACACTACCTGTAGCGGTAAATCTACCGGTAAGTAAAAAAACAATTCAATTGTTCATTTTTACATTTAACTCGTTCCATTTTCCTTCTTGTATGTGTATAATAATAGATAGTATTATTTTAAGAAGGAGCACATCTGAATGAGTTATAAAATCCATCCTTCGGCTTGGGGCGCTGTATTCCCGGTTCCTTCGCAGATTGTGGATAAACATATCCGCCTCGCGGGAGCAACACAGCTAAAAGCATTGCTTTGGCTGTTGAGGCATGCTTCCGACACGGTTACGGTTGAAGAACTTTCCGCCGCTATCGGTCAAAAGCCGGCGGACACCATTGACGCCTTACAATATTGGTTGGAACACGGCATCATCACAGCAGATGACGTGATAACGCAGGATAACATAAAGGATACTACAAAAAGCGTTAAAAACGACGTGAAGACTGCGCCTGAAAGCGAAAACGTCATTGCTCAAATAAAACCGGTCGACCAACACAAGACAGAAGATAAACCCGAACCAAAGGTTCTCCCCGATTTGCCGGTTGCGAAGCCGAACTATGAACAGATTTTAGCGCGCGCCAAGGAATCACCGGAAATCAAATTTCTTTTTAGCGAAGCGCAAATAAAGCTCGGGCGTACCATCGGCTACGAGGCCCAGTGTGCTTTGTTGATGATGCACGACCAATACGGCTTGCCTGTCGAGGTTATCTTAATGATACTCGAATATGCGGTTTCTGTAAACAAAATCGCCTACTCCTATATAGCCAGAATCGGTAGGGATTGGGGAGAAAAAGAAATTGACACGATTGACAAGGCCGATGAGCAAATAACGGCACTCAGAACCGTAAACTCTCTTTGGAAAAAGTTTTCCGCAATGGCGGGATTAACCAACCCTCGCCCGACTGCTGCCCAGACACCCTACCTTCGCAGCTGGATGGATATGGGCTATGATGCTGAGATGATTTTTCTCGCCTATGAGCAGATGGCAAACCATTGCCAACGATTAAGCCTGCCTTATATGGATAAGGTGCTTAAAACGTGGCACAATGCGGGAATAAAAACACCGGACGATGCGGAACAGGCTGACAAGACAAGAAACGAAACAAAAACCAAAGGGAAAAACAAAACCGCTACCGATGCCTCCTATGGTTTAGACGACTTTAAGCACAGCTCCTTACACGACCCCATCGTATATGAAAAGAGGAAAAAATAATGGGTTACAGCAATAGAATCTATGAACGTGCTGAAATGGAACTCCAGCGACGCAGAAGCAGAGCTCAATCAGAGCAAAAAAAGCGACATGAAGAAGCGGTAAAGAAAATCCCTCGTTTGCTCGAACTTGAAAAGGAAATGGCCGACACCGGCATTGCCGCGGTCAATGCGATTACGATGGGTGAGGACGCACACAAATACATTAACGCGCTCGCCAAGCAAAATCTTGCGGCCCAGGCGGAAAGAAAAAGCCTGCTCGTCAAAGCCGGTTATCCCCAAGATTATTTGGAAATGCAGTTTGTTTGCGAAAAATGCGAAGACAACGGGTCAGTCAGCGGCATCTATTGCGATTGCAGGGCAACGCTGCTGCGCACACTGGCGTTTTCGGAACTCAGCGAGCTTTCTCCGGTTACAAACTCAACCTTTGAAAGCTTTGACTTGAACTATTACCCGAAAAATATAGACCCCGACACAAGTATTTCCCCCTACAATAGAATGAAAGAAATTTATAACTTTTGCAAGGATTATGCAGAGGATTTTGACACCACGTCACCGAGTCTCTTTTTGCACGGAAAAACGGGACTGGGCAAAACCCACCTTTCTTTGGCCATTGCAGGGCTTGCAGTCAATAAAGGTTTTGGTGTCATATATGGTTCTGCTCAAAACTTATTATCGAAACTTGAACGCGAGCGTTTTAGCAGGAGTTACGAATATAAGGGCAATGCCGAACAGTCACTGCTTGAGTGTGATCTTCTGATTCTGGATGATTTAGGTGCCGAGTTTTCGACCAGTTTTACAATCTCTGCTATATACAATATTATTAACACTCGAATCTCGCGCGAAATGCCTGTCATTATCAATACCAACCTCACGCCGGAGGAACTTGAGCAAAAGTATTCACAGCGCATTACTTCAAGAATTATCGGTAATTATATATCTTTACAGTTTTGCGGCAGAGATATACGTCAACTTAAAAAACGAAACTAAATATGCACAAGACAAGGAGAATTGAATGGATATTATTCAAGCATTAACCACGCGCTTTCACCTGCAAACCTGGCAAGTTGAAAACACGGTTAAACTGATAGACGAAGGCAATACAATACCCTTTATCGCCCGTTACCGTAAAGAATCCCACGGCACACTGGATGACCAGGTGTTGCGTGAGCTTGCGGAAAGGCTGGAATACCTGCGCAACCTTGAAAAAAGACGAGAAGAAGTGTTTGCAAGCATTCAAACGCAAGAAAAAATGACGGACGAAATCGCTGCTGCGCTGCAAAAGGCCACAACGCTTGCCGAAATTGAGGATATTTATCGCCCCTATAAACCCAAGAGAAGAACAAGAGCTTCTATTGCGCGTGAAAAGGGATTGGAACCGCTTGCCGAAACAATATTTGCGCAAAATTCAAACAGCCCGGCTGTGCTTGAGTTGGCAGAGCAATACATTGATGAGGAAAAAGGGGTTGAAACCGCTCAGGATGCCTTGCAGGGCGCAATGGATATTATTGCGGAAGATATCTCCGACGATGCCAATATCCGCCGCAAACTGCGCACCTTGTTTTCAACCACAGGCCTACTTGAATCCAAGGCATCGGACGAAGAGGCCGAGAGTGTTTACACCATGTATTATGACTTTAATGAGCCGGTTAACAGAATTGCCGGGCACCGTATTTTAGCTGTTGACCGCGGCGAAAGAGAAAACTTTTTAAAAATCCATATCATCGTTGATGCGGTCAAGGCGGCGGATATTATCAACACAGCCATCCTCGCGCCGAACACCTCCCCTTGCACCCAAACCGTTCGAGAGGCCGGCATGGATGCCTATGACCGGCTGATTTTCCCTTCGCTCGAGCGTGAAACGCGGTCCATGCTAACCGAAAAGGCTGCGCTGGCCGCCATCAAAGTGTTTGCCGATAACCTGCGTGAATTGCTGCTACAGCCACCCGTGAAAGGCAATGTGACATTAGGGCTTGACCCCGGCTACCGAACCGGTTGCAAAACGGCGGTTGTTGACGCGACCGGCATGGTGCTCGACACGGGCGTTCTTTATATCACACATTCCGATTCACAACGTGAACAGGCCAAGGAAACGGTAAAGAAGCTAATCGCAAAACATAACATCACCCTCATCGCCATTGGCAACGGCACCGCTTCCAAGGAAACCGAGATATTTACCGCCGAAATTTTGAAAGAAATTAAAACAAAGGTTGGCTATATGGTTGTCAGCGAGGCAGGCGCGAGCGTTTATTCCGCATCCAAACTTGCCGCGGAGGAGTTCCCGCAATTCGACGTTTCCCTGCGTAGCGCTGTTTCAATCGCCCGCAGGCTGCAGGACCCCCTGGCGGAACTGGTGAAGATAGACCCAAAAGCCATCGGAGTCGGGCAATACCAGCACGACATGCCGCAAAAAGAGCTTGGCAATGCGCTCAATGGCGTGGTGGAATATTGCGTAACCGGCGTTGGAGTGGATTTGAACACCGCCTCCTCTCCATTGCTTGCACGTGTATCCGGCATCAATGCCTCCGTTGCGAAAAATGTTGTTGTTTTCCGTGAGGAAAACGGTGCTTTTACCTCGCGAAGTCAGCTTAAAAAAGTTCCGAAACTCGGTGCCAAAGCCTTTGAGCAGTGCGCAGGATTTTTACGCATTGCAAACGGTAAAAACGTGTTGGATAACACCGGCGTTCACCCGGAAAGCTATGCTGCCGCAAAAAAACTATTGGAACAATGTGACTTGGCCTTAAAAGATGTTGCCGCGGGCAATATAACCGAACTGCCCGCTTGCATAGCGGCAATCGGTGAAGAAAAAGCAGCAAACGAGGCCGGAGTCGGCCTACCAACACTCAAAGACATCGTTAAAGAATTGATGCGCCCGGGCCGCGACCCGCGTGATGAGTTACCGCCACCGATGCTCCGCACGGATGTTATGGATATGAAAGACCTGGTTCCCGGCATGGAGCTCAAAGGCACTGTGCGCAATGTTATTGATTTTGGTGCTTTTGTTGACATTGGTGTGCATCAAGACGGTCTTGTACACATTTCACAAATTGCAAACAGGTTTATTAAACACCCGTCCGAAGTGCTGAAAGTTGGAGAAGTTGTCACAGTTTGGGTCATATCTGTCGATGTGGCAAAGCAAAGAATATCGCTCACCATGCGACAACCGTCCGAATCAAAAAAGGAGTAATTAGGATGAACAAAAAAAAGACGTCGTGCCGCTTGTCCTTGGAACGAAAGGTTTTTAGCGCTGTTTCGCCGCTTGTTGCGAAGATTTGTGAGCCGCCGAAAATGAAAAACATCAAGCGTGCCCTTTTTATCCAGCCTCATCCGGATGACAATCAAATCGCGGCCGGTGGCACAATAGCGTGGCTGGTTGAGCGTGGTGTTGAAGTATATGAGCTGACTGTACTGGATGACCGATTTATTGACCTGACTTACAGCGGCGTAGGTTTAACCGTGCGCCAAAAAGAAGCGCTAGCCGCGCAAGAGTGCCTTGGCATGAAAAACGCCGGGTTTTTGGGTTTTGGGGATAGAACGAAGGCGGACGTCAGGGAAATATCACAAGCCCTTGTCCGCGTTATTCGAGAAATAAAGCCCGATGCGGTTTTTACCGCGGACCCCAATTTAGAAAACGAATGCCACGAAGACCATAAAAAAGTTGCCGATGCTGTAAAGAATGCGGTTTTGGACGCCACATTCCCCTTTTACCCCGAATATATCGACAACAAACCTCGCGAGGACGTGTGGACTGTAGACACTTTGGGCTTTTATTATACGGATAAGCCCAACACGATTGTTGATATAACAGATTACGAGCAAAAGAAGATTGAATCTATGCGCTACCATAAGTCTCAACCGATAGCAGCCTTAGAACTGATTATCATACTCCTGGGCCAACAAATGGCAAAAGGTACGGATTTTAAGGCGGCCGAAGTGTTTCGACTCATTTCTAAAAACCATATGCATTGCTTCACTTTGCCGGTCGGCTAAAAAAAATATTAAAAACAACGCCTGTCTCAATATAATTTTGAGGCAGGCGTTGTTTTTATGTTCTATATTTTTAGATTTCCGGAATAACGATTTTAATTTCTTCACCAATGTCCGCAGACTTAGCTATACCGTCTATGATTGCCTGATTATAAAGAATCTGGGCGGAGGGTACCGGTGAAGGTGTCCCATTTTTAATAGCGTCGAGGAAATAGCGAACCTTCAAATTGAATGGGTCTTTGCCCTTATTGCTTTGTTTGGGAATCAAGGTCTCCACTCTTTCGCCGGCAACATCGTGGTAAATTATAATCTGCCCGTCATCTTTTACCTTCATCCCCGCTTTGGTGCCCAATATCATGGTATCACCCAAAGAATCCATGTGCATCGCCCATGCTATTTTGAAGTCTAAAACGATGCCACCCTCGAGCCTGACAAAACCCACAGCAAAGTCATCAACGCCGAAAACGGCCGCGTACTCCGGTTTTGCCATATGTTCCGGGTTTTTACCGAAGAAATCCGACTTGTAACCGGTAACCGTCAGCGGCTTTGGATAACCGATTGCGTCAAGCACCATATCCAGCGAATAACAGCCGATGTCACCCAGTGCACCGATACCCGCCGTTTCCTTGGTTATGAAGGAAGTCCCATACGGCGTTGGGATACCTCTGCGGCGGCCGCCACCGGTTTGAATGTAATAAATCTGCCCCAGCTCGCCGGAATCGACAATTTTTTTAAGCATCTTCGTGTTTTCGTCAAAGCGAGGCTGAAAGCCGATGGTTAAGACTTTGCCGCTCTCTTTTTCCGCCTTGCAGATTTCAACCGCTTCATCCAGCGTCACACACATTGGTTTTTCAAGCATCACATGAACACCTTTATTCAAGGCGTAAATTGCGCATTCGGCATGGGTGGCGTTATAGGTGCAGATACTTACCGCATCAAGCTCTTCATTATCCAGCATCTCTTTATGGCTGGGGTAAAAACGCACACCATCACTTGGAATGCAGTGTTCCTCAAAAAAAGCCTCCGCTTTGCCGGGAATCAAATCCGCAGCCGCCACGACCTCGGCATCGGGGCAGTTTGAGTAGGCCACCATATGAGCTTCCGCTATCCATCCGGTTCCGATTATCCCCACCTTAAGCTTTTTGTTGGGGTCAACCGCAACCTTTTCTCCCTGATTTTCTTTGTACTTGTCAAGAATACTGTCTGCCATTTTAATAGCCTCACTTTCAAATAAATGTTTCACGAGTCATCTACCAATGATTATACAATTTCCACTAAAAATTATATCAAATCAACCCCTTGTATTCAATACCGATTTTTAAATGTTTTTAAAATTATTCTTTCAAAACCGAAAAGGCATCCGGAACCTGATTGATTCCGGATGCCTATTATATTGCTGATTTATCTGCTTTTAAATTTCAGGGATAACGATTTCGATTTCTCTACCAAGCTCAGCTGAACGAGATATGCCGTCAAGAATTGCTTGATTGTAAATAATCTGGCTTGACGGAACGGGTGACGGACCACCGGTTAGGATGGCATCGAGGAAGGAACGAATTTTTAGGTCAAATAAATCGTTGCCGTCGTTGCCAAGCACCGGGATAACGGTTTCAACCTGTTTGCCGGCTATATCGTGATACACTTTCATCGGCCCGCCTACACTGCCGTTCCAGCAGTCTGTCGACGGGATTCTTAAACCGCCTTCTTTACCAAAAATCAAGGAATCACCGGGGGTATCCATATGCATGGCCCACGCAATTCTGAAGTCAAGAATGATGCCGCCTTCAAGCCTGACAAACGCGGCCGCAAAATCATCCACGCCGAAAATGTCTACATATTCCGGTTTGTTGGAATACTTGGTGCTTTTGCCAAAGAAGTCCGATTTATAACCGGTAACGGTAAGCGGTTTCGGGTGGCCGACAGCGTTCATGACAACATCCAGTGAATAACAGCCGATATCGCCCAAAGCGCCAAGACCTGCGGTTTCTTTTTCAATAAACGAAGTGCCGAACGGTGTTGGGATGCCTCTGCGGCGCCCGCCGCCGGTTTGGATGTAATACACGTCCCCAAGTTCGCCCGACGCGACAATTTTCTTTATCATTTTCATGTTTGCATCAAAGCGGGGCTGAAAACCGATAGAAAGAATCTTACCGCTCTTTTTTTCCGCCCTGCAAATTTCAACAGCCTCGTCCAATGTGACACACATCGGCTTTTCCAGCAGAACGTTTACGCCTTTTTCCAGGGCATAAACCGTACATTCTGCATGGGTAGCGTTATACGTGCACACGCTTACGGCATCCAAATCTTCCGTGTCCAGCAGCTCCTTATGACTCGGGTAAAATCTTAGTTTCGCCGTGTCAAAACCGAGCCCTTTGAAAAATGCTTCGGCTTTACCCGGTACAAGTTCTGCGGCTCCGACAATTTCAACATCGGAACATTTGAGATAACTTTTAACATGCGCCTCTGCTATCCAGCCGGTGCCGATAATCGCCACTTTGAGTTTCCTGTCAGCCTTGATTTCAGCCTTTTCTCCTTGTGTTTCCATGAATTTGTCCAAGATATTTGCTGTTGCCATACTGATTCCCCGCTTTCAAACTTATATTAGCCTACTGTGTCCGAAGACTTCAGCTTGTTCCCAAAAATTATAGCAAATGTTTTGAGCGTTTACAAGGATTAATCATCATTTTGATATTATTCCTAATTTGGGGGCGTTATAGCACTTGGAAGCGCGAAAAGTTAATATAGCTGTTTACATTTAGCATAATAATTGCTATCATTGTAGCGATGCTTTTAAGAAAACTTAAAAGTCGTAATTACTAAATTTTGGAGGTTAACAATGAAAAAGATTAAGATTGCTATTATCGGTTGCGGGAGCATATCGCACGGTTCGCACACCCCCCACTATATCTCAAACGAAAATACGGAAATAATTTATTTTTGTGATATTATCCCGGAGCGAGCAGACAAGTTTGTTGCTGAGTTCGGTTGTGGCAAGGCTGTTTATGACCATCGAGAGATTCTCAATGACCCCGAGCTTGATGCCGTTTCCGTTTGCACACACAATGATTCCCATGCAAGCATTGCAATTAATTTTATGAAGGCCGGCAAAGATGTTCTTTGCGAAAAGCCACCTGCGCGCACACTTACACAAGCACTGGAGATGCAAAGGGTTGCTCATGAAACAGGAAGAACCCTGAATATCGGCGTTTGCAACCGTTTCGGCACAGCTGTCAATATGATTAAAGATATGGTTGATAAGGGTGACCTTGGCGAAATATATCATGTATACGCCAGTTTCCGCGCTCATCGTAGCATTCCGGGCTTGGGTGGGGATTTCACAACAAAGGCTATTTCCGGCGGTGGTGCTCTAATAGACTGGGGCGTGCATTACCTTGATTTGGTTCAGTATGTCTGCGGTGATCCAAAACCGCTGACCGTTACCGGCGAAGCCTTTTGCAAGCTTGGCAAGGATATCCCGAATTACATCTATGAGGGCATGTGGGCAAGGGACTCGGCAAAAGAAGACGGAGTTTATGATGTTGATGACTCAGTGACCGGCATTGTAAGAACGACCGGTCCGGTTATCAGCTTTACCGGAGCTTGGGCGCAAAACATCGGCTTTAGCGAAACTTATATAGACTTTATGGGCGACAAAGCAGGTATCCGTTTGAACTACGGCGGCAACTTCACCTATTTTTATGTGAAGGACAGAGAGCTTAAGTCGGAGGAGCCGGATTTTGAGGCTAACAATTTTTATAAGGCTGAAATCGATTCCTTTATCAACTGCATCATGACCGGTGAAAAAAACCAGGCCAATATTGACAATGTTATCGAAACATCAAAAATCATGCAGGCTGTTTATGACTCTTCGGAGCAACACAAGGAAATTAAAATCGAGGGTTAATTATGCAGATTGC
>CAZMSM010000075.1:0-9361 GCA_964568955.1 uncultured Eubacteriales bacterium
TTGTTCGTATTCATTGAGAAAAACGCCCCAAGTAGGCACAGCCCTTCTGCGCAAGGCTACCGACCTTGCATAATAGATATCACCGAGCTCGCCTTTTTCGCATACTTCTTTGAGATAAAGGGAATCCCCTCTCCAGCGCTGCTGGTAACCTATCGTGAGCTTTTTGCCTGTGCGCACGGAAGCGTCGTACATCTTTTTCGCTTCGGCATAGGTTTTTGCCATCGGCTTTTCACACATAACATGCTTGCCGGCTTCAAGCGCCGCAACAGTGATAAAACTATGTGAGCGGTTGGGGGTACACACGTGGACGACATCGATTTCTTCGTCTTTGAGCAGTTTTTTATAATCGGTATAAACCTTCGCATCATCTGAGCCATATTTGGCTGCCGCAACGTTGGCCTTTTCCTCAATAATGTCACAAAATGCAACCATCACGACATCCTTGTTTTTTGCAAGGTTTGGCATATGCTTGCCGTTTGCAATACCACCGCAACCAATAATTCCGACTTTAAGCTGTTTTTCCATAAAATCCCCTTATCTTCTTGATTTTTAGCTTGTTTTCAATACTTGTAAAACAACCTATCAGCATCAATTATAGACTATTGGGTATCTAATGCAAGAAATATGGCATTTATATTTGTAAAATCTTTGTAAACTTTTTTGGCAACTATCACTAATATTTCCCATTGATGCTTTTAATTCTCCGATTAGCAAAATGAAACGTCTATATTATTCTAATTTGCCATGCCTGGGAGAAAAGCCAACAACTCCCGCAATAAGCTGGCGGGAGTTGTTGCACGAGTATTATCTTTGATTTGCAAGGTCAAACTGTTTGGCTTTATAGTTTTTTATTACATGTTTATAGTGCAAAAAATTCAAAGCAAACCATTCCTCACACGAGATTTCGTTTTGTCTTTGGAGTTAAATGTTAACCCATACTTTCTACGAATTTTCGGGAACAGCAAAGCATAAAACAATATTCCCAGAAACTGCTTTGCAGCCAAAAAAACCAGACACAGCGATTTTGCTGTTCCCGTTTTTAAAACACCAAAAGTCTGCCCCAATAACCTCTTGCCCCAAGCTTGTGACTTTACATCATTATTTTTAGTCTTTTGAGTAAGTATCTTTAAAAAGAAATAATTTGAAATCACTTTTAAATCTATTCCAGGCACTTGGGAAAAATTCTTACCAAACGTGTCCATAAAAAACAATTTATCCCATTCCTTATATGTCGTCGGAACTTCAATTTTTTTGTTTGCCACCAATTCCAAATACATTTTAGACTTAGGAATAGGCCCAAAGTAGGAAGGGATTTTCACATCAGAATTTAACTCCTTGATAAATGAAACTGTTGTCTTGAGTTCCTCTTCCGTTTCGTCAGGAAATCCAATAACAAATGAAGTTGTGGTAATTATTCCGATCTCGTCGCAATCGTCAACCGCCTGTTTTACTTTCTTTAGGTTCATGTTTTTCCCGATTGCACGCTGCCTTCTCTCAGAACCACTCTCAACTCCAAAAAATATCCATCTGCAACCCGCGTCATACATCATTTGTAAATCTTCTCTTGTGCAGACATCCGCACGCATATTGCAGTTCCACACGAATTTAAGACCACTTTCAACTATCTTACCACAAAAATCAACCAAATATTTTCTGTTCGGACTTATGAGGTCATCGCCAAAATAAACACCATCCAACTCAAAGTTCTCAATAAGAAACCGAATCTCGCTTAAAACATATTCCATTGGACGTGCACGCCAGTCACAACCATATGTGCCTGAATTATAACAAAACTTACATTGCCCGGTACAACCCTTGGAAGCATACAAAAAAAGCATCTTTTTGTAGTGAAGACTTGAGATAAAGTATCTTGCAGGGTCAACAAAAGTAAAATTGATTACCGGCAGAAGCAACAAATCAACAGGTTCTCTTGGTTTGGTGAGTATAGGTTCTCCATTTTCAATGAAAGCCAAGCCATCGATTTCACATAGTGCCCCTCCACAGCCAACAGCATTTACAAGCTCAAACATTGCCATCTCGCCGTCGCCCATGATCACATAATCAACAAACCCGCTTTTCAGTAATAGTTCGGGTACCAAAGAAGGTATCTGCCCCCCCCATACAACAGGAATGTTGTTTTTTTTCGCCACTTTTGAAACTTTCATCGCATCATCAAAGCTTCTTGCTCCGAGCGATGAAACACCCACGATGTCAGGAGAAAAAGATCTGATACGTTTTTTGATACTACCGCCTTCCACGGCTCTGTCATATATTTGAACGGCAACCCCGTTTCGGGTCAAGTATGTAGCAATGGACAATAGACCCAATGGGATTGCAGCTTTTTCTTTAACATAATCAGAAATAGGATTAATTAATAGTACTTTCGTAAAATCACCTCCCGCAGATTTAAACATAAAACCTTTCGCACTCTACTTCAATCCATATTTTTTACGAATTTGTGGAAACATCGTCGCATAAAAAACGATTTCCAAGAACTCTTTTGCGGATACAGCAAGCAACATCAGCGACCTTAAATTCCCCCTCTTAAGCATGTCGGACACTTGGAAGAAAAGCCTCTTTATCCAAAAGTGTTTTTGCTCCCCATCTAATTCATATTTGTTGGTAAAAATAGAAAACAAAAAGAAGTTTACGATGACCTTGAGTTCTAATGCAGGTACCTCAGATAAATTATTACCTATCGTTTGCATATTAGCATTGCGGCTCCAGTCTTCAAAAGAGTCAAAAGGTTTAATAATTTTATTTTGAACCAAGTCGTGGTACATTTCCGAGCCGGGAAACGGCCCATAAATTCCGGCGATTTTCACATTTGCGTTAAGTTCAAGCATATATTTGATCGTTGCTTCCAAATCCTTTTGCGTTTGATAGTGAAAGCCGGTAATAAAGGTGACCGTTGTAAATATCCCGATCTCGTCCAGATAATTCATCACTTCTTTGGTTTTATTTAAATCCAGATTTTTCTTTATAATTTTTTGACCTTCCGCCGTACCGCTCTCAATCCCAAACATAATCCATCTGCAACCTGCATCATACATCCGTTTTAAATCTTCTTTTTCGCATAAATCTGCGCGCATGTTGCAACTCCAGAAAATACCAAGCTTGTTCCGAATCAGATTATCACAAAACTCACGCAAGTATTCCCTGTTCGTGCTCAACAGGTCATCAACAAAATAAACACCGTCTATCTGATAATTCTCAATCAGATACTTAAGCTCGCTTATATAATGTTCAGCAGGTCGAGCCCGCCACTTTCCATACGCATACCCGGAGTTGTAGCAATACGTACAAACCCCCGAACACCCTTTTGATGCATAGACATGTAGCATTTTTTTACAGTTTCTATTTTTAAAATAGTATTTTCGTGGGTCAACAAAAGAGAAATCAATAATAGGCAAATCCGCCAAATCTGCAAGCGTATCAACCTCGTTTATTACAGCTACACCATTATCAATGTACGCTATTCCACTTATTTCACTCAGAGGAGGAGAAGAAGTAGCAAGGGCATTGAGTAGTTCAAGAAAAACAAGTTCACCGTCACCCATAATAACATAATCAACAAGGCCACTCTCGAGTACAAGTTCCGGTATAAGCGATGCTGTTGCGCCGCCCCAGACAACGGGAACACCTTTTTTCTTAATTTTTTTCGACAGTTTGAGGGCATCATCCAAGCTCATACTGCCGGGTATGGACAGACCAACAACATCCGGTTGAGCCAATCGCATATATTTCGCGAGACTACCGCCTTCCACCGCTCTATCAAAAATCACAACACTGTGTCCATTTTCTTTTAAGCACGTAGCGATAGACAGCAACCCTAATGGTAAGGGTGCCTTCTGCTTGACATATTTAGAGCATGTATTTACCAAAAGAACTTTCATAAAACCTCCTGCACGAATGATTTGCTTCCCGGGCTAATTGTTCCAAGCAGCCTCATCCGACAGTTGGCGACTTTTTATGCAGACCATATTTTTTTCTTATACCGGGGAAGATGGTCGCATAGAACAGGATTTTGATAAATTGTTGTGCCGATAAAAAAAACAACACGACTGCTTTTAAAGTGCCCATTTTAAAAAAGTCAAATGTCTGCCCTACCAAACGCTTGGCCCAAAAATGCGATTTATCTTTATTCTTTCCTGATTTCGTTTTGATAATCATTAGGAAAAACCAGTTTACTACAACTTTTAAGTCTATTGCGGGTACCGATGAAAAGTTCTTTCCCATCTTATCCAGCCATTTCAACTTTTCCCATTCTTCATACGATTGAGGCTTTTCAATCATTCCCTTTTCAATCAAGTAATCATAAAGTTCTGATTTTGGGATTACACCGTAGGTCCCGGTAACCTTGACATCGGAGGGGAGTGCCAACATATAGCTGATTGTCTTTTTTAATTCCTCCACTGTTTCATCCGGGTATCCAACAATAAATGTTGTGGTTGTCAAAATCCCAATTTCGTTGCACCAATCGATCGTCAGCTTGGCTTTGTCCAAATCAAGCTGTTTTTTTATTGACTTCTGCCGTTCTTTTGAACCACTTTCAATACCGAAAAGGATCCACCTGCAGCCGGCGTCATACAACATTTGCAATTCTTCCCTAGAACTTGTGTCGGCACGTAAATTACAGCCCCAATAAAAATTTATTCCACTCTCACGAACTGCAGAGCAAAAAACTTTTAGATAGTCTGCATTTGGGCTAATCAGGTCATCGGCAAAATATATGCCGTCGAGTTTATATTTGTCAACCAAGAACCTGATTTCACTGATAATATGCTCCATCGGGCGTGCACGCCACTTTCTTTTTGAAAAACACGGACTGTAGCAATATGTGCACTGACCGGGGCAACCTTTGGACGAATAAACGTGCAAGGTCCTTTTGCAACTGACATTCCTGATAAAATATTTGCTCGGGTCCACAAAATCCCAATCGATTATCGGGAAATCGGCAAGGTCCGCTAATTCTCTCGCCTGAGTAAAAATGACTTCTCCGTTTTCCTTGTATGCAAGCCCATCAATAGTAGCAATCGGCTTTTTATGTTCATACGCGTCTACCAGTTCCAGCATAACAAATTCACCGTCTCCGATAGCAACGCAATCAACAGATTCTTCCTGCAGGACGATTTCAGGAACCAAAGATGGTATTTGACCGCCCCAGACAACAGGAAGATTTCGCTGTTTAACCGCCTTGGAAACTTTTATCGCATCCCTGAAGCTGCCAAAGGTCAGCGAGGATATTCCCACAACATCAGGTGAGAATTTGTTAAGTCGTTTTTCAATGCTTCCCCTTTCGACAGTCCTGTCATAAATCTGCACCTCATGTCCATGTTCTTTCAAGACAGTGGCAATTGACAGCAAGCCAAGAGGAATAACAGTCTTTTGCATAACATAGTAGGACCCTGCATTGATTAGTAATACCTTCATTGTGATTTCCTCCAACGCTGTGTGTTTATATTTACTGTGCATCCTATGCATCATAATTTGCCTGCCATGCAACACCCTGAATACTTAAAAGATTTTCAAACTATAGATGGCGGAAATTCGGAACATCTTACCTATTTTTTCTTAAGACCATATTTCTTGCGAATTTTAGGAAACATTGTCGCGTAAAATACGACTTCTGAAAATTCTTTAGCCGACATTGCTATCAAATGAAGTGATCTGAAACCGCCTCTTTTCAAAACATCAAAGGTCTGGCTTACAGCTTTTCTCACGTATACTCTGGTATGTGTTTCATCTTCAGGATATTTCCACAAAAAGTTGATAAAATAAAAGTAGGCAGATATTACTCGCAATTCACGGTCCGGTACCTTCGAATAATTTTTTCCGAATAAATCCATCATTTTCATCTTTTCCCAATCCTTATACGATTGTGGGGCATCAAGTTTCTTGCCTACCAACAAGCTCTCATACATTTCTGATTTCGGGATGGGTCCATAAAAAGAGGGAAGAATAATATCCGACTTTAAACTTTGCATATAGCGAATCGTCTCTATCAGCTCTTCTTGTGTTTCATCAGGAAAACTTATAATAAATGAAGTCGATGAAACGATTCCAATTTCACGGCAATATTCGATTGTCTGTTTTGCTTTGGTTAGATTTAGCCCTTTTTTGATTTTTTTCTGTCTTTCTTCCGAGCCGCTTTCAATACCGAAATATATCCATCGACAACCCGAATCATACATCAGTTGAAGGTTCTCTTTGGTGCACATATCTGCGCGAAATTCTCCGCCCCAAATAAACTTGACACCGCTCTTGATAATATTGTTGCAAAAATCCTTCAAATACTTGTTGTTTGGGCTCAACAAATCGTCCGCAAAACAAACGCCATCCATGCCGCAGTTTTCAACAAGATATTTTATTTCGCTCAAATAATACTCCGGGGGGCGCGGCCGCCACACGCATTTCGAAATATATGGATTGTAGCAGTACGTACATTGGCAAACACAGCCTTTTGACGCATATATGTGCAGCATCCTTTTACAGCCAACATTTTCAACAAAATATTTTTTGGGGTCTACAAAGCTAAAATCAATTACCGGCAAATCTGCCAAATCTGCGAAAGCCCGGTCTTTATTAATAACAATTTCACCGTTTTCAAGATAGGCTAAGCCATCGATATCCCGCATCGAATGCTTTTCGGAAATTGCATTTATCAATTCAAGAAAAGTTATTTCGCCCTCGCCCATCACAACAAAGTCAACAACACCGCTTTTAAGCACTATTTCGGGTGTTAACGATGTTATAGGCCCACCCCAAACAACGGGGATGCTCCTATTCCTAATAATTTTGGACACTTTTATGGCATCTGAAAAACATTTGAACGCAGGCACAGCGATCCCTGTAATATCGGGCGAAAAAGAATCCAATAGATCTTCTATATTTCCATTCTCAACCGTCCGATCATACAGTTTAACGGTATGCCCGTTTTCTTTGAGATATGTCGCAATCGACAAAATCCCCAAAGGTATTGCCGATTTATGTTTAATGTGGAATGCTTCGGCGTTGATCAGTAAAACTTTCATTTAGAACCACCTATTTAACAAACAATAATCATCAAATGCAAATCTATCTTGAATCAAAAGCTTTTTGAATCTAATTCATACTTTTTTAAAATTTTCGGAAACATTTTGGCGTAATAAAATATTTCCAAGAACTCACCGGCTGACTTAACAACTAAAATCATCGAATATATCGTACCCCATCTGAACGCCTCTATCGTCTGCATAAATGCTCTCTTGAATAAAACCCTCGAGGATTTTCCTTCTTGAGGGTATTTCTTAAACAAGTTAACCCAGTAATAGCTTGATAAGATAACTTTCATTTCCTTTTCATCCAAATTTGAAAGATTGTCACTAAACCTGTCCATAATTCTGAATTTTGCTGCTTCTTTCCAAGTTTGCGGGATTTGCCATCTTTTATCTCTCATGAGGTTTTCCGCTAATTCAGTTTTTGGGATTACGCCACAATAGTTCGGGAATTTCGCATTGGCATCCAACTCACGCATATACTGAATAGTTTGCATCGTCTCTTCCTGCGTTTCGTCTGGGAAGCCAATGATAAACGTTGCTGTGGTATAAATTCCGATTTCTCTGCAATGCTTAACAGTCTCTTGTGCCACATCGAGTTTAATGCTTTTTTTAATTGATTTTTGCCTAGTCTGCGAACCGCTTTCAATTCCAAACAGTATCCATCTGCAACCTGCATCATACATCTTCTGGAGTTCTTCTTTTTCACAATTGTCCGCGCGCATATTGCAGCCCCATGCAAACTTCAGTTCACTGTCAATGATTCTATCACATATTTCATTAACATGTTTTTGGCTCGGACCGAATAAATCGTCGGTAAAGCACACCCCGTCAAGGCCATGTGCTTCAATCAAATATCTGATTTCGCTGAGGATGTCGTCAAATGGGCGCGGTCGCCAAACACCTTTATGTAAGCACATGCAGTAACAATATGTACACTGGTGCGGACAGCCTTTGGATGCATAAATGTGGAGCATTCTTTCGCAACCTATATAAGGAACAAAATATTTTTCGGGGTTCAATAAACCGAAATCAATTATTGGTAAATCCGCTAAATCGGCAAATTCCCTTCCATTATTAATGACGATTTCTCCACTTTTCAAAAATGCCAACCCATCCACATCGTGTAACGATAAATTATGGGTTAGCGCGTTAATCAACTCAAGAAAAGCAAACTCACCTTCACCGATAACAACATAATCCACAACACCGCTTTTTAAGGCCAAATCAGGAACAAGTGAAGGGGCCTGGCCCCCCCAAACAACCGGAATGTTTTGTTTTTTAAATTTTTTTGATATTTTAACGGCATCCGGAAAACCTTCAAAAGAAGGGGTCGCAATCCCAACAATATCCGGAGAAAAAGAGCCTATTTTCAAAGTGCCGACGCCATCAACTTCCCGGTCACAGACTTTTACCTCGTGACCATTGTTTTGCAAATACGACGCAATGGACAAACTACCAAGCGGCATAACAGAAGTATGCTTTGCATAATAAGTTGCTGCATTAATTAATAATACTTTCATAGGAATCCCTTCGAGTATTTATTCTGACTTGTTGATGAAATGTCTGATTAAGACTGTGTTTGATATGCGAGGCGATGCAACTCACTTCTTTTTCCTCAACACAAGACCATATTTTTTTCGAGTTTTGGGAAAAAATACAGCGTAAAAAACAATTTCAAAAAACTCTGTTGCAGATAAAGCCAGTATTAGCAACGATTTAAAGGTTCCTCTTTTTAGGATATCAACCGTTTGTGTAAATAATCTCTTCGTCCACCCTCTGGAATCGGCTTTATTCTCTTTCTCCTCATTTTTTAAAAGCGAAAGATAAAAATAGCTCGAAATAACCTTCAAATCTCTGCTGGGTACTTTCGAGTAGTTATGAAACAGAGCGTCCATCCATGTAAAATTTTTACAGTCCTTCAATGTTTGCGGTTCTTTAATTTTTCCGTTTCTTAATAAGTCCTCGTATAGCTCCGATTTCGGTATGGGTTTGAAAATAAAAGCTATTTTGGTGTCCGAATCGATGCTTTTGGCATACTCGACCGTTTCTATGATCTCATCTTCGGTTTCATCTGCAAAGCCCAAAATGAAAGACGTCGTGGTTGTTATCCCAATTTCGTTACAGTAATCAATCGTTTCTTTCGCTTTTTCTAAATCTATACCTTTTCTCATTTTTTTCTGCCATAATTTTGACCCGCTCTCGATTCCAAAGAAAATCCACCTACAACCGGCATCATACATCATTTGCAGATCTTCCTTGGCACAATAATCCGCACGGGCTTCACAGCTCCAAACAAAGTCCAGCCCGCTCTCCTTTATGCT
>CAZMSM010000076.1:0-9110 GCA_964568955.1 uncultured Eubacteriales bacterium
TTGTCCTCTCTATTTTGGCAGGTTTTAAATTCTTAACTCCTTTTGTGCCATTCGCGTTTTTAACAGGTGGTTTTTTCTCGGGACTTTCGGGTTTCATCGGGATGAAAATTGCAACAGCCGCAAATGCAAGAACGGCGAACGCCGCGCAAAAAAGCTTAAATTCCGGTTTGCAAGTTGCGTTCTCGTCCGGCGCCGTCATGGGTTTTGTTGTGGTCGGTTTAGGACTGTTGGATATTTCTATCTGGTTTTATTTTCTCAACTTTTGGTACAGTTCCGTTCAATTTATTGCGGACGAGGCCTTGCGTATTCAGTCCATCACGTCAGCGATGCTGACGTTTGGCATGGGCGCTTCCAGCATGGCGCTGTTTGCCCGTGTGGGCGGGGGCATTTTCACCAAAGCGGCGGATGTCGGGGCGGACTTAGTGGGCAAGGTGGAAGCGGGCATTCCGGAAGATGATGCACGCAACCCGGCCGTTATTGCGGACAATGTGGGCGATAACGTCGGCGATGTGGCGGGCATGGGTGCGGATTTATACGAATCGTATGTGGGCTCCATTGTTTCCACCGGTGCTTTAGCGGTTGCCGCGGGCTTTGGTTTTAAAGGCGTTACAATACCCATGGTCATGGCGGGTATCGGTATTTTAGCATCCATCCTTGGTACTTTTTTGGTCAAGACCAAAGAGAGTGCCGATCAAAAAACCCTGCTTTTGGCCTTGCGCCGCGGCGTTTGGTTTAGCGCTTTTGTGATTGCTGTTGCGGCTTTTCCGCTGATTTATTATGTGCTCGGCAAAGAGCATATCGGGGTGTACGGCGCAGTTTTATCGGGGCTTATGGCAGGCATCCTAATCGGGCAATTTACAGAGTATTATACGTCCGACACCTATAAACCCACGCAAAACCTGGCAAAGTGCTCGCAAACCGGGCCCGCAACCATCATTATCAGTGGGCTGTCGCTGGGTATGATGTCAACACTTTTCCCGGTGCTGGTGGTTTGTGTCTCCATATATGTCAGCTTCCATGTGTCCGGGGGAGCGGCGAGCTTTGATTCCGGGCTTTTTGGCATCGGGCTTTCTGCGGTTGGGATGCTCTCCACGCTTGGCATTACACTTGCAACGGATGCATACGGCCCCGTGGCGGACAACGCCGGGGGCATTGCCGAAATGGCGCACCTGGGTAAAGAGGTAAGAACCCGCACGGATGCCCTCGATTCGCTGGGCAATACTACCGCCGCCACAGGCAAAGGTTTTGCCATTGGTTCCGCGGCACTCACGGCACTGGCACTCATTGCCTCGTATGTGGATCAAATTAAAATTATTAAGCCGGAATTTGTATTTGACTTGAGCATCACCAACCCGAATGTTTTAATCGGTTTGTTTGTCGGCGGTATGTTGCCGTTTCTGTTCTCTTCAATTACCATGAACGCTGTCGGGCGTGCGGCTATGAGCATTGTTTTTGAAGTCAGGCGGCAGTTTAAAGAGATTGTTGGCATAATGGACGGCACTGCGGAACCGGATTATGAAACATGTGTGGCCATTTGCACCAAAGCCGCACAAAAGGAAATGGTTACACCGGCTCTGCTTGCTATCGTTTTCCCGCTGGGGGTTGGTTTTTTCCTGGGTATTAATGGCGTTGCGGGGCTGCTTGCAGGCGCAACGGTCACAGGCTTTATTTTAGCGGTGATGATGGCAAACTCCGGCGGTGCGTGGGACAACGCCAAAAAATATATCGAATCGGGTGAACTCGGCGGCAAAGGCAGCGACGCTCATAAGGCGGCCGTGGTGGGCGATACGGTAGGGGATCCCTTTAAAGACACGGCAGGCCCCTCCATCAATATCCTCATCAAACTGCTTTCCATGGCATCTATCGTTTTCGCTTCACTCATCGTGAAGTTTTCGCTTGTTAAATAACCCTGTTTTCAACCGTTATGGCTTGTTTTGTGAGCTGACCACAGCGTGCAAAACAAGCCTTTTTTTGGATTTGAAATTTTGACTAAATCCGAGCAATGTGGTATTATTTAAGGCAAGGAAATTAATAAGGAGAAACTATGCAATTTAAAGATTTGAACATCCATCACAACATTCTCTCGGCGCTTGAGCAGGAAGGCTACACCGAACCCACGCCCATACAGGAGCAAGCCATTCCACCTGTGTTACAAGGCAGGGATTTATTGGGTTGTGCGCAAACCGGCACGGGTAAAACCGCAGCGTTCGCCGTGCCGACCATTCAGTTGCTCGATGGTGAAAAGTTAAACCCCGCCGTCAAGCGCAAAATCAGAGCACTGGTGCTGACCCCAACAAGAGAGTTGGCTGTTCAGATTTTTGACAGTTTCTGCACATACGGGCGCAATACAACTTTGCGTTATTGCGTTATCTTCGGGGGCGTTTCGCAAAAGCCGTCCGAAATACAGCTTCGCAACGGCGTGGATGTGTTGGTCGCCACCCCGGGCAGGCTTATCGATTTAATCAACCAAGGGATTGTCGATTTACAGTATTTGAAAATATTCATTCTCGATGAAGCGGATCGTATGTTGGACATGGGCTTTATCAATGATGTGAAGAGAATCATTGCGAAAATACCGGCGGTCAAACAAACGCTGCTTTTTTCCGCAACGATTCCGCAGGAAATCGCTAAAATGTCAAGCACCCTGTTGAGGGACCCGGTGCGGATTTCCGTTACGCCGGAACAACCGACGGTGGAAATGATAGACCAGTCACTTTACTTTGTTGACAAGGGGAATAAAATCAAGTTGCTTATCCATATGCTCAAGGGCAAGACGATAGATTCGGCCCTGGTTTTCACCCGCACAAAGCACGGTGCAGACAGGGTGGTTAAAGAACTTGACAAAGCGGGCATTAACGCGGCGGCCATACACGGCAACAAGTCGCAAAACGCCCGTCAAGCGGCACTCAACAACTTTAAAGCCAAGCGCACAAGGGTATTAGTAGCCACAGACATCGCCGCAAGGGGCATTGATATTGACGAGCTGTCACACGTTATCAATTATGACCTGCCGGAAGTGCCGGAAACGTATGTCCACCGTATCGGCCGTACAGGTCGGGCAGGCCTTGGCGGAATAGCTGTTTCGTTTTGCGATATTGCGGAAAAGGCACTGCTTAAAGACATCGAAAAACTCATCGACAAAACGGTACCCGTGGTGGACGACCACCCCTACCCGCTGTTGATCACAATCATTCCGCCCAAAGCCCCCCAGCAGCAACGCCGGCCGAGACCGCAGGCAAGGCAAGGGGCGCAGTCAGCGGACAAGCCCAACCGTCAGCGGCGGTCGGAAAAATTTTCAAACGCCCCCGGTCGCTCGTCGAACTCCGGCAGGAGCTCCGGTTCAAAATGGTAAGAAACACAGGGGGACGAGAAACACAGGGGTGAGCAAAATCGTATTAATCATTGCCGAAAAACCAAGTTTGGGCAGAAACATCGTTTCGTGTATCGGTGAGATGAAAAAAGTCGGCAACTATTTTGAAGGCAATGGATATATTGTAACATGGGCTTTCGGGCATTTGTTCTCTCTTTGTGATATTGAAGACTATACGGGGCCAACGTCTGTCGGAAGATGGTCGATGGAAAATATTCCGTGTTTTCCGCAGCAATTCAAGTTTCAATTGCGCAAGGGAGCGAATAAGCAGGTGGACCCGGGTATCATAAAGCAATTTGATACCATCAAGCTGCTTTGTAATCGCGAAGATGTAGACAATATTGTAAATGCAGGGGACTCCGATCGCGAGGGTGAAATCATCATTCGATTATGTGTGATGAATGCGCTGCAAAGCGAAAAAAAATTATCCCGCCTTTGGTTGCCGGACCAAACGCCTCAAACCATACTGAAGGCACTGGCTGAAATGAAGGGCGAAGTCGAATACGATAATCTTGCCAACGAGGGCTTCGCAAGAATGTATATCGACTGGCTATATGGCGTCAACCTTACGCGTTATGCCACGTTAAAGGCCGGGGCATTGTTACGCGTCGGGCGCGTTATTGTGCCGATTGTAAAAGCGGTCTACGACCGGGACATGGCCATCAAAAACTTTGTTCCCGATATATACTACGCCTTAGTCAGTAAAGAGCAGACAAACGGTGAAGACATTGAGCTAACAAGCAAACAACGCTTTGAAAAAGGGGACAGACGCAAAGCCGAAGAACTGTGCGCCAAATACAATGCCGAAAAGGCAACGGTTACCGATAAAAAGATTAAAAAGGACACCTTGAACCCCGGGAAGTTGTATAGCCTTTCAAAACTGCAAAATGTTCTTGGCAAAAAGTACAAGATGTCCATGGACGACAGCCTAAAGATCGTGCAAGGTCTTTACGAAAAGGGCTTTCTTACCTACCCCCGCACCAACTCCGAATATCTTGCCACGGCTGAAAAAGACAAGGTCAAGCAAATCATAAGTACGCTGGTCGGTATTGGCTATCCGGTTATATTTAAGGACAAGAAAACAATTTTTGATGACAGCAAAATCGAATCGCATTCGGCCCTAACCCCAACCTTTAAAATCCCCAAAAAAGAAAATCTGACAGAAGATGAGATGAAGGTCTACCAAACCGTTATCCGCCGATTTGTCGCAGTGTTTTGTTCGAAAGAATGCCTTGCGCAAAAGACAGAGATTAGAATTGAAGTCGGCACTTTGGAAGAATTTACGCTCAAAGGAACGGTAATTATTGAGCCGGGTTGGACAAAATATGACGATTACACCACAAGGGATAAAATATTACCCGCGCTTGAAGTGGGCGACGAAGTTACCATTAACTTTCAACTCAAGGAAAAAGAGACGAACCCGCCCAAGCATTTTACAATAGAAACCCTTAACAATTACCTTAAAAATCCCTTTAAAGAAGACAAGGTAGCCGAAAACGAGGATGAAGACGACACCGAAGATTACAAGGCCATCTTTGAAGGCCTTGAACTCGGTACGGAGGCCACAAGAACCGGTATCATCGACAACGCCAAAAAGAGCAAATATATCCAATTGAATAAAGATGTCTATACGATTCTGCCCGGTGGCGAATACTTGATTGAATCGCTTGTTCACATGGGCATTTCAATGGACAAATACAAAACCAGTGCTTTAGGCCAGGCGCTAAAAAAGGTTTATCGCAATGAAATAACCGTGGACGAAAGCGTTGAACTTGCTAAGACGGAAATAGCCGAAGTGTTTATGCCTCAGCAAGAGCAGGCACCGGAAGTGGATACCGACAACGGGTTTTATGGCGATGAGGTTGGCATTTGCCCGCTTTGCGGGGGCACGGTTATAAAAAGCAAATATGGCTACAGTTGCAAGAATTACAAAGAAGGCTGCAAATTCTCCATAGGCGGACTTATTTGCAAAAGAGTGATTTCACTGGCAAATGCCAAGATGTTACTTGAAACAGGGCGAACAGCCAAAATCCAAGGATTTACTTCCAAAAAAGGCAAGCCCTTTGACGCGGTACTTAAGTTGGAAGCAGGAAAGGTCGTTTTCGATTTTTCATAAATTATCGTAGACTATTTTGAAAGGAATGCGCAACCGCCGCAGTGATAACTATGAGTAAAAAAGCACCCGTAAAAGCATTTGAAATGTATCTGATACGCCACGGAGAAACAAGCAGCAACGCAGGCAAACCCCGTGGGGAACATGAACACGCGCACGACCCCGGTCTCACCGAACGCGGCAAATGCCAGGCAGCGCTTGTGGGTAAACGAATGGCCGCATTGGCGCTTGACAAGGTATTTGCCAGCGGTCTGGAGCGCGCGGTGGAAACGGCCGCCCATATTGCGGGCGTTCAGCCGGAAGACGGCTGCCAAACGGTGAGCATCCTGCCAATCCTGTGTGAAACCGGCGTGAGTGAAGATTACGAAGGACACCCAATCGCATATTTCAGCGGCAAGTATTCCGCCAAAAAAGCCGATGGAGTGGACGGCGATAAACTGGTTGTTCCTTCCGGCACCTCCGACGATGCCGGAACCTTCGCAAGAGGCGAAGAGGCTATCCGCTATTTCACCGACCGCTTCGCAAACGGCGAAAAAATCGCCGTGGTCGCCCACGGTGCCTTCAACACCTTTATCCTACTCGCCGCGATGAGCATCCGGCCGGAGAACATGGCCTTCGATTTCGACTTTTTCAACACCGGCGTGACGAGAATCGTTTTTTATGACGAGAATGGCGGCATCTACGGTGAAAAAGCTAGGGTATGCTTTCTCAATGATACCTCGCATCTGTATGAGGATTTCTCCGGCTTCTGTTTTTATGACGACCCGGCCAAACCAGAAAAGGGATAATCAGTTAAACCCCGCTTCATTTTTTTGAAGCGGGGTTTTAAAAAGTTGACCTAAGCGTTCTTTTCCGTCGGGTGCGGTGAACTTGAACTGGGTAATGACGCTAGCCAGTTGATTTTTTCACAGCTTTCACTCCCAATGCAGCATTGACTGTTGTGTTGAGGCTTGCGAGATTGAAAATCTTTAACTCATGCGGAAGTGCCAAAGGCACGGGGTTTGGCATAAGCGTGAATGTCTTTTATTTTCTTTAGGGTTATCATCTCGGCCGTTCATCCGCTGCCAACCCGCCACCACGCAACCACGCCAACAGCAACTTGCGCAGCAATCATCACAGGAATACCGACCATAAACTTCGCGTGTTTTGTCTTATGCCGGATGATACGCATGGTTGCCAGCATAGCTGCCGACCCACCAAGGGCAGACACTACCAGTAGCGTCTGCTCACTGACGCGCCAAGCGCCGCGGCGGGCGGCACGTTTGTCGTATAAAGTCAGTAAGGTGGCAAAACCGCTGACAGCGGCAAGCCAAATACCGCTGAACAGCAAGGCTCTTTCGGCATCAATCAAAAGTCTTCGGGTTGCTGTAGCCCGGCTTAACAAGCATATTTTCTTTGCCCCGGATGCACTCGTTGTAAACACCTTCCCACTCGTCGAAGGAATATTCCTCCACCGAGACGGAAATGTACTTGCTGGGTTTACCCATGACCTTGTTGACTACATCGGCAATTTGTTCGGCGGCTTGTTGCAGCTGTTCGCGGGAAGGCCCGCTGATGCTTTTGATAACGATATGTGGCATGATTGTTCTCTCCTTTATAAATTATATGGATTACCTGTATAATTATGACAGCGGGACGGGGGTTTGACATGCGCAACTTGTGGCGCCGCATCACAAAACGTCAACAACCCTATCCTCCTGTCCTGCGGTAGTTCAACGGGGAAACGCCCTCCACCTTTTTAAAGATTTTTGAAAAATAGTTGCTGTCATTAAAACCGCAGTTAAAAGCGATATCCGTAACCGGTAGGGATGTTGTTTTTAGGGCGGTTTTTGCCTGTTCAATGCGGATTTTATTCAGGTATTCATTGAACCCGCGGCCGGTTTTGGCTTTAAAGAGCTTGGAGAGATAGGACCTGCTGATGTAAAAACTTTGGGCGACTGCTTTTTGGTCCAAATCTTCGCTGTAATGCTCCAACAGGTAGCAGGTGATTTTGTCTATCAGTGAGATGTCTTTATTAAAGGTGCTGTCGTTTTTTAGTGTCCTTAAAAACCGGACGAAAAATTCAAGAACTATATTTTTAATAATGTCTGTTGAATACTTGTCTTGTGCAGCAAGCTCGCCATTGATTTTTTCAAACATCATTTTTGCAAACTTTACTTCGCCGCTGTCGAGCTTTACGGCTCTTTTGTAGAGTATGCTGCTGAAGTCAGTGGCCAGGGCAAGGTTGATGTAGCTTTGTGGGATGCATATAGCCACGTCTTTGCATTTTAGCGGGCCGGGGACAACGCGGTGTTTGGTGCCGGCAGGGATGATTATCATGTAGTTCCTGCGGAGTTTGTAAATTTTTTCGTCAATATAAACTTCGCATTCGCCGGCGAGCAGGAAAAGCAGTTCCGTGTAGTAGTGGCTGACCGCCCCGCCGGGAGAGTCGACTTCGTCCGAAGCGGCGGCTTCGGTTTCGACCGAGTTTTCGCAAATAATCGGTTGGTCCCTATCCCTAGCGTTCAACACATCACCCCCATATGAATATTATAGGCAAAAGGACAAAAAAATCAAGAAATCCGCTCAAACGGGTAAAATAATCAAGGCGGCACCGGATCGGGTTCCCTATACTTATAACATAGAACGTTTAAAAATCAAACTGTTTTTTAACGGATCGTTTTAAGTATAAACAGGGGGCATTGCAATGGAAAAAGTTAAAACCTTCCGCGATGAGTGCAAAGATCAGCTGATGAAAGGCAATAAGAAAAACTTTGCAATAACGGTGGCGACTGTTTTTGCGGATTCATTGGCCAATATTGGCATCGCTTTTATTATGAAGTATATTGCGGATGCCATGCAGGCAAAGGACTATTCCTTGTTGATGAAGGCGGTGGTGATTGCCGTTGTCGTAGCAGTGGTGGCGCTGAGCTTCAGTGTTGTCCAAAAAACCTACCGGAACCGGTACCTCAAACACGGGCTTTCGCAGTTCAAAAAGTTTATTTTTGAAAAGATATTGGACAAATCCATCGGCGACTATGCCAAT
The DNA here is from genome assembly GCA_964568955.1 of uncultured Eubacteriales bacterium. Taxonomy (GTDB): domain Bacteria; phylum Bacillota; class Clostridia; order Oscillospirales; family Acutalibacteraceae; genus UBA1447. The sequence goes on from CAZMSM010000076.1 coordinate 8,509, forward strand.
ACCTCCTCCGCCAAGTTTATTTCTGCGTTTTCCAATGACCTCGCGCAGATTGAAGGCAACTATTTGGCAGCGAACATCCAGTTTTTCTACCAGACATCACTGTTGGTCGGCGGCGTTATTGCTATGGCGGTGATAAGCCCCCAAATGATGGCGGCTGTCATGGGCGCAACGGTTGTGCCAACGCTCGTGTCGCTCCTGTACGGCAGGAAGATGACGGCGGTGGAAAAGAAGACGTCATCCAAGAACGAAGGCTTTGTGGACCAGATGAAAGATTTGCTCAACGGCTTTATTGTGATTAAAAGCTTCCGGGCGGAAAAGGAAGTGATGAGCCTTTTTGACGACAACAACACCCAGTTGGAAGGGGCGAAAAGAAACCGCCGCGAAACGCATGACAAGGTAGGCATTATCAGCACCGCGTCGCAGATGCTCGTTACCATCGTCCTCCTGTGCTTTGGTACCTACTTGGTGTTTAAGGGGCGCATGACCATCGGTTCCGTCCTCGCGTTTTACCAGTTGCAGAACTAAACGCTCGGGCCGCTTACGAGGCTCGTCCCCCTTTATGTTAACCGGAAAGCGGCGGTTGCATTGATATACAAGCTCGC
>CAZMSM010000077.1:0-9042 GCA_964568955.1 uncultured Eubacteriales bacterium
CAGTGGTAACGGGTGCCTCCGGGCATATTGGTTATGCACTTCTCAAAGAACTTCAAGCGAAGAAGGAAAACTTCCGGATTCTTATCCGCAGCAATAACAAGATATTTGACGGCTTCTCTTGCGAGAGAGCTTTTGGCGATGTTACGGACCCCGAATCCTTGGAAAAGGCTTTTGAGGGGGCCGACACGGTGTACCATCTTGCCGGCGTTATCGATCTCGGCACCGGCAACGATGATTGGACACGCGAGGTGAATGTTCAAGGCACCATCAATGTTGTGCAGGCATGCAAAAAGTGCGATGTGCGTCGTTTGGTTTATGTGTCTTCCGTTGATATTTTAAAGCCCTTGCCGGGCAATGAAACGATGACCGAAGCAAACTGCTGCAATTTGAACGAAGTTAACGGTGGCATTTATGCCCAGACTAAAGCCGAGGCGACCCGCTATGTGCTCGACAATGCAGATGATAAATTAGAGGTTGTTGTGGTACTGCCCGGTGCCTGCATAGGCCCCTACGACTTTAAGGTATCCAGCGCCGGCAGGATAGTAAGGTTGATTATGCACTACGGAATTCCGGCTTCCATTGCCTTCGGTGCCTACAATTTTGTGGATGTACGGGATGTGGCAAAGGGTATGATTGGGGCTGCCCATAAAGGCACAACAGGGGAATGCTATTTGCTTACAGGCGTAGTCGTTTCCGCAGATGAACTGATTCATTTGGTTGCTCAGAGTAGCGGTAGAAGAACACCGCGTGCCAAACTGCCGCTGTGGTTCGTTAAGCCTTTTGTCCCTTTAGCGGAAGTGGTTTATAAAGTAACCGGGCAGACGCCTGTCTTTACGCGAACGTCTATTGATATAATCAATTGCAACTGCAACTTCAGTTATGGAAAAGCGGCGAATGACTTCGGTTATAAGCCAATGAGTGCCAAACAATCCATTTCGGACACAGTGGCTTGGATTAAGTCGACGGAAGAAAAAACCCATAAAAAGAAAACAAAGTAGCGCTTGAAAGCTATTGCCCAAAACACAGGCTGGCGAAAGAACGGCTCAAATAAGTAAAATGGAGTACGGCATATGAAAGCACAAACCCTCAAGGCGAAAGGCAAGAACTTCGTTGATAAGCATGGTGAAGTATGGAAGTTTATTAAATGGGCAATTTTTACAGGTGTCGGGGCATCGGGGATTGAACTGATTGCGCATATGCTTCTGCTGAATTATGTGTTTGTTTCCTTGCAAGGTGTCCCGGTGACCAATGCGGTTTTGCTTTATATTAAGGTTTCGGATATCGGATATATGTACTCCTACTTAATTTCCGCTACACTGGGTTATTCTATTGCCTTTGTACTCAACCGCAAACTGACATTCAAAGCGGACAGCAACCCGGTCGTAAGTGCGTTTTTTGCTATTTTATTGATGATTTTCAATATATTTGCATGCACATGGATCGGCTCGGTTTTAAGCAGTATAACTGTTTCCTACCAATGGGGGAGCATCGGCGATGCCGTCACAAAAATTATATCGATGCTTATTCCCTCCTTATGGATATACCCCGCAAATCGATTCATTATTCACAGGAAAAAGAAGAACCTCGCAGCCGTTAAAGCGACAGCGCACAACGAATAAAAAATACAATAAAAAACACATAACAAAAGCCGCAGAAAGGAATCTGCGGCTTTTTTGAATGCTTTGTTCGATTGGCTTGTGTTCGTGGCGTTTTGCCCGACGGCTAGTCTTCTATTTTTTCAACAATAGCATCTTCCGAACCGGGTTCTTTGACTACTCTGATGCCGGCTTCAACCAATGCGTTTTCGATTGCCACGGCTGCTTCTTGTTCTGTCACATGTAGTTGCAGTGCGAGCACATCAATCCCTGCATCTACCGCAGCAAAATACTCTTCAGACGGAATGCCGCAGATATAGGTTTGCTTGTATTTTACTTCAATACCAACATTGCCGATGATGGCGTTGATAAGAATAACGACCGCAAAAGCACCCATTAAAACGAAGATACCGAATTCGAGTTCGCCACTGTAGGTGCCCGGGAAGAGTTCGGCGAAAGAGCTGTTGAATTTTGTAAACATAATGGTTGCTGCCCCTGTAAGAACAAGGCCCATGGATGAGAGTGTTATATTGCGGGCAATCCCTTTTGGGGAGGCGGAAAGGAACAGCAGTACCAGTGAGGCAAGCGAAACCACCGCTGCCAGTAGCATACAAACCAAAGCGGCGAAGAACATGGTGAAGGGCCCCCCGACGATATCGGACCCCATTAGTTCGAACAATGCCCCAAAGTCCAGCTCCGCGACTTTCATACCGACTTTAATGATGCTGACGTTGACCGCTTGATCAATATAAGGTGCTTTGATGAAAATTTTTGCCCAGGGTAAAAACAGACAGGCGATGGGCAAAATAGTAATAATAATTCTTGCTATGGCAAGCTTTGAACCGATGAAAGACGCTTTAAGCCTGTCAAACTTTTTTTGAAAATGGGAATGTTCAGCTTCGGCTTTGTTGGCATCGGCAAGCAGACGTTCCTCCATACCGTAATAAACCAGGTTCACTCCGCAATTCGGACAGTTCGGTCTCCAATCAATCAACCTTAAGTGGTGATCGCACTTGGGGCATTTTGCCATAATTCTTCCTCCTGTGTCATTAATAAGATGTTGAAAAACAACAAACCTATACTGTAAAATACTTTAACATAACAACCGTTCAAATGCAAGAAGATTATGCGTGTTTAAAACAAAGTGCACACAAAATCTATTTTTTATTTGTTATTTGTTTATTATTTGGCATCGCTAGCCCTATGATTTGCCTAAATGCTTACTTCTCTGCGTCCTCGGCAAGCATCTCGCGGCGTTTGGCAAGGTCGTTGAGCATCCTTTGCTGCTTATCCCCAACAAGGTCGTAAAAGAAGATGGGGATGATTGAAAAAAGCCCGAGCAGTGTGGGAACAATGGTGTTCATAGCGAAAATACGGAACTTGACGGCGTCTGTTTGAGGGATTATCGCATTGGAATGGGAGGTTTTATACCCAATGACGGAAATAAGCAAAGCCCCCAGCGAGCGAGAAACAGCGCCGTTTAACTTGCCGATTAGCGTCAGTACAGAAAAGCTCATCCCCTCAGAGCGCTGGCCGGTTGTCCATTCCATGTAATCTACCGAATCGGCAATCATTTCCGTAGGGACAACCGAATTTACGCCGCTAAAAATACCGCTAATGGTACTTCGTATCATCATCACCGGTATCATAAAACGAATATCCGCATATCTCTTGATACTAAAGAGGAACATTAAGATATTAAGCGCGTCATTTACCAGTTTGCTACCGATTACAATTTGTTTGTTGTTGTACCTTGCTTTTATTTTGGTAATAAAAGCAAAGCTGAAAAGTGAAATAATCGCACCGGGGATACCAATGACGATTGCCGCGGAAGCCGAGCCGAGCACATCGATAAAATAATACGTCCCAAAGATGCCGCCAATGCCACCCAGTGAGCCCAGCAGGTTTTGGAGGATGATTAGTTTAAGCGGTGGGTTTTGTGTAATGCATTCGTAGCAGCCCTTGAGCTTGGGTGCTTCAACGGATTGCACGACTCTTTCTTTGACGAATATGCCGGCAAGGGAAAACAAGGCCATACCGATAATGCCCCCGGTAACACCGGCAATAAAGAAGATTTGCTTGATGCTCGTACCAATCACATTGCTTTCGGTAAGGTCTATTAAAATTGGAATAATAACAGTCGGAATACCGCCGATAATACCGGATATCAAGCGGGCGGAGGTAATCGCACGGGTTCTGTCCGCAGGGCTTGGAGAGATAGCCGCGGCCATGCCCCAAAATGGCACATCGCTCATGGTGTACAAAAATTCCCAAACAAAATAGGTGACAACCATGTAGATAATCTTGGATGGCGCCCTGGGACTGGGATCGTGTAAAAACATCGGGCCGGCAAAAAAGAAAACGGTCGCCAACGCCATGGGGATGGGTACACCAAGCAGGTAGGGACGCAGTTTACCAAACCTTGTTCTGGTTCTGTCCACCACAGACCCCATGAGCGGGTCGTTAATGGTGTCCCAAACGCCCTCCAACAAAAGCATTGTCGCGACTATTTTGGGGTCAATGTTGAAAATATTGACATAAAAATAAGTCAGGTAGGACACGAGCAGTGAAAAACTCAAACACTGCCCGCCGTTTGCGACACCGAAAACGATGTTCTCTTTAAACCCGACATAGCGACGATTGGGATCTATGAAATGCTGTTCCATGCGGTCCCACCTTATCCTGAAATTTTAAGCTCAGTTAAATCCACCGTCAACACCAATGACTTGCCCGGTTATAAAGTCTGCCTTTTCACTTGCCAAAAAAAGAATAATCTCCGCAACATCCTCGGGGCTACCGAGCCTGCCCAAGGGTGTATCGTTGATCAAGCTCTCCATGGTTTCCGGACTAAAATCGGCATTCATTGCCGTGGCAATAATACCGGGTGTTATGCAGTTAACTTGAATATTAGAAGGGGCGACCTCTTTCGCAAGTGCCTTTGTCATGCCGATGATCCCGGCTTTTGCCGCAGAATAGTGAACCTCGCACGAAGCACCGGATACGCCCCAGACAGAGGAAATGTTAATAATCTTGCCTTTTTTTTGATGCACCATATAGGGTAAAGCCTTTTGGCAACAGTTAAAACATCCCTTGACACTCACGCCAAACATTTCATCAAAATCTGCCTGGGTGATGTCCGTAAAAAGCTTTTGCTGGGCGATGCCCGCATTGTTGACCAACACATTGACCCCACCGAACGCCGCCGCGCAACGCGCAAACATGGCGGCAACCTGCGCCTCGTCGGCCACATCTGCTTGAATGGCCAATGCAGTGCCGCCCCCGGCGCAAATCTCCGCCTCAAGAGCCGCAGCCGCGTCTTTTGAATGACGGTAATTGATGATGACGTTGAACCCTTCGCGCGCAAAAAAGCGGGCAGCAGCGCTTCCGATGCCGCCCGCAGCGCCTGTAACAAGTGCTGTTTTACTCATAATATCCTCAAAGTGCCTTCGAAAATTCTAACCCAAAAGACCGGTCAAGTTTTCCAAGTCTTTTTCACTAATCTCTTTGTAGCCGGCTGGGATGTTGAAAACCTTTTCGTCGAACTTATCGGAAATCTCAATGTTTTCCATAAACACTTTGGAGCCGTCGTCACTGATTTGTTCGATGCGTTTGAGTTTACCTTGATTAAAATAAAACTTGATCGTTGAATCGCTGCTTCGGTATTCCTCACAAATGTATTCGACACCTTTGTAGGTAACCTTTGTTGTTTTAATATATTTCATGTCCGACGTGTCCGAAATACCGGAAAAATCAAACATAGCGTCATACTCACCCGCTTGGTCAGCGGGAATCGGAACATAGCCTTTTAGAACGCCAAGGATCGAAATCAGCAAGTAATTACCTTTTTCGTTATTCAAAACGCTCATTTTGGCAAGCCCCGAACCCAGTCCCAGACCGGCTCCGCCCATAGATAATTCAATAAGGCTCTTTTTGCCCGAAACATAGATGGCCGCCGGCATAGTCTGCTTTGAACCGTCCATGTCAATTTGTGCATTGAACTTAATGCTGTATTTTTTGCCTTTTAAGATGTTGCCCAAAGAGCTGTCAAGCAGGGGTTTTACCGGTTCGCCACTAGCAGTTGTGGTAACTTCCACTTTCGTCCCGGTGGGCATGGTCTCATCGGAGATCAAGGAGACCTCTTGTGTCGTATCGCCACTTATAGACTCGCCAACCTTTTTGGTGACCGTTTCACCCTTCTCATTGGTGACCGGCTCACCCTGGGCATCCGTGACAATTTCCGTCGCATCTTCGCCGGTTGTGGAGTCCTCAGTTTGGCCGGCTATCGTTGTAGACCCGCCTTTTGTAGGAAGGGTATCGTCATCCTTCTTGCATGCGCCGAGTGAAAAAACCAACGCAAAAACCATGAACACACATAAAAGTTTTTTTATCATGAAAAATTCCTTTCCTTGCACCGCAAAATCTTTATCATTGTTACCCGCGTGCGGTAAGCCGGGCAACATCAATCGACGGCAACGGCAAAAGCTGTATTGCGTTGAGCCATCGACTGAGTAAATTAAGAATACACTATTTGTCCAATTAAATCAAGGTTTTAAAAGTGAATTTATTGTGACCGAAAACAAAGGGGAAAAGCCATCCCGACATCAATATCGAGAAATAAAAAATCAAAAGTTACAAAAAGCCTTGCAAAAACAGTAAGACTTACTTATAATGATGTCTGTCGCACAAAAGCTCACAATTCAATAGGCTACTGTGGCTCAATGGTAGAGCAGCTCATTCGTAATGAGCAGGTTGTCAGTTCGATTCTGACCAGTAGCTCCACAGAAACCCTTGAAGCGCATAGTTTTGAGGGTTTTTTATAGTACAAGTGTAACGAAAAAACCCACTCATGTAAAACCGGGAAGGTTTGACACAGTGGGTTTTGCCTTAATGATTTTGCTTTGGTAAATCTAAAACTAATAAAGGTGGAGTTACAATCGGGACTACCGTTCCTAATTGAACAGAGATTTCCGAAATAATAAGCGAAATTTTTGACATACATCCGGCAGTGAAGAATTCTGACTCCTTTTTTATCATTTCATCCAGTGCATCTCGATCAATTAATGTGTGAACATCTGTATAAGGCTTTATATATGTAAAGCCAATGTCAAATGCAGCTATTATTGAAAAGTAGTTTTCGGTATCGGAAGTAATGGTTCTCGAGAATTCAATTGTAAAGCCCGCCCGGTCTTCTTTGACAAGGTTGTATGCGTCTTTCTGTGCCAAAGATGCTTTTTTTTCATAATTAGAATAATCATTCGCATCAAAGAGAATTTTTTTTAACGTGACGGTTCTTTTTTTATTTATGTTTTTTCTGAAATCATTCACTGACTGCAACCCCTTTCGCTGTCCATAAATAATTCAAAGTGTTGGAAACGGAAACGCTTTGATTAAGAATTTCAACTGAGTTCTCTATTGTGTTAAGCTTGCCTAGCATTAATGTGTGCATTTCGTGACCTTCGGTGTGGTTGAGTTGAAGTTTTTCTATGATTGCTTGTTCAACATATTGGTTTAGGGTTATACCAAGATGAAGGGCCGCTATAGCTATTCTTCTGTGATTTTCGGAAGAAATTCTAACATTAAAACTACCTTTAAAGGCTTTTTCCGGCTCTTTTCCTTTTAAAGAGCAAAACTCAATATAATCGTCAACAGATTCTTCAAACGAATGCACAATTTCTGCCATACTATCGGCCTCGAATGTTATTAAATCATTAATCCATTCAAGTTTTCCAAATATAACTTTACTTTCAACATCGCATTGAATACTTCCGTAGTAGCCTTTATACTCTAATAGATTGCTCATATAAACCCATCTTTCTTCAACTTTTCAATTATTAATTCAACGACATACGGTTTTATAATATTGCTCGGGTGAGGTTTGTGAATTTTTATTACAGCCTTTGTTTCGTCGTTAAAGAATGAAACTCGTGATCCGTTTCCATGTGTGTCTTCTTTATATCCCCAATAACGGAGTATCGTTTTTAACTCATCGTAAGTAAAATCTTTCGGCTTTGATAAAAGTTTCTCTATTAGCTTATCCTTTGTGCTCATAGTATGCAGCCACCTATCTGCAACTAACCCTTAGTTGCATTATACTTCAATGTAATGCGTTTTGTCAACAGTTCCTTTTGAACAGATAAACGACAATCCGTTAATTTTACGATTATAACAATAACTTATTAAATACGCAATATGTATTTGTAAAAATTAAACAGACCGAAAGCGTGCACATAATTCGATTTTTATTTTGAATTTATACCAATTATGCGGGCTTTCTCTTTCTGGTTTGTTTTTTGTTTAATATCGCAATCCAATTGATTATATCAAGAAAAATGATATAATTCGTACAAGGTAATTGCATCAAAATCAATTATTTCTACTAACAGGAGGTAAACACCAATGAGAAAGATTCTACCCAAGCAGATATTTGCATTTATGATGAGCGTGTTCATTTTTTTGTCATCTTTTGTTTTTAATATACTGAAGGAAAAGAACCCTTATCAAACAGATGTGATAATTGCACAAGGCGAAGAGGAAAACAATCTTTATTTTCCGGACATATTAAAACTCCCCGACGGGAAGATATTGACTTCTTTTTATAAAAACAGTATTCATGCGCCGGACTCTTCCGAGGAGACGTTTGGCAAGCTCTGCCTTGTTGAAAGCGCCGATAATGGCGAAAGTTGGGGTCAAGCGAGGGAAGTGATGAGTACAGAAAAGCTTGTTCAGTTTGGGATTTGCACAACTGAGGAAACCGTTGAGGCGCGTGACCCCAATTTGGCAATCTTGAATGATGGCACATTACTCATGACGTTTTTCACCAGAAGGTATGGTTCGGATGCATTTATAAAAACATACATGATGGAAAGCAGCGACGGCGGCTTAAGCTGGGGGACTCCTTTTATTATAAACAGTGAGGTACTGGACCAATATTGTGCCAAAAGAGGGGACATAGCAGTTTTCGATAATGATGAAATATTGGTCCCCCTTTATGGCGGTTCATCATCTGTTGGGTCGCAAGCGGCTTCGGTCGTTGTTCGCGGCACTAAAATAAGCGGACAATGGCAATGGTCAAACGAAGTTGTTTTGGCAAAAAGCAGTGAGGATGAAAACTATAACGAGGTTTCTTTAGTAGCGACGGGGGGCAACGCCGTGTATGCCTTGGCACGTGAACCGGGGACACTCTTCCAGTCGACTGATGGCGGCTTAACATGGGCGGTTATAGAGACGCAAGGGGCACTGCATCAGCCGGGCTTTGCAAGGATTGATGAAAACAGGGTTTTCGTTACTTGGTCACGACCCGGCTCGCCAAGAGCTATTTTTGGTAAAATGTTTTATCTCAATGAAGGGTGGGGTGCAACAAAAGAAAAAATGATTTACGCACTTCCTAAAGTTCTAACAGGCTCCGTTGACATGGGTGACCCTTCATCTACTTTAACTGCAGATGGCA
>CAZMSM010000078.1:0-8775 GCA_964568955.1 uncultured Eubacteriales bacterium
GCAAAAACAGGGCGAATTGTGTAACATATAGATGTTTATATAGTCAAATTGTATAAATTGATAACAGAACAACTTAATGTTAGGGGAAGATAATATGTCGAACAGGCTTTTTCAGGGTGTTATTCATCAGTTAAGGGATGCGATTGGCAAGGACATCGGTATTATTGACGAGTCGGGAACCATAATCTCCTGCAGCGTACTTGAAAAAATAGGTGAAGTGGTACCTGCTGCGGGGGAAATTTTTTCCCAAAACGACCACTATGTCGCAGACGGATTTACTTACCGTGTCTTCGGTTCACAAGTACACTCGGAATATGCTCTTTTTGTTGAGGGCATGGATGAGGCCACCCAAAAGTTTGTCGATTTTGGTTGCGTTGCGCTGAGCAACATCAAGCAGCTTTATGACGAAAAATTTGACAGGGGCAATTTTATCAAAAATGTCATTATGGACAATATTTTGCCCGGCGACATCTACATTAAGGCACGGGAACTTCGCTTTAACAACGAAGTATCGCGCGTTGTTTTGCTCATCAGGGTGCAGGACCATAACGACATTTCCGTCTATGATGTTATCCAGAACCTCTTTCCTGACAAAGCCAAGGATTTCGTCATCAATGTCAACGAGACGGACATCGCCCTTGTAAAGGAAGTCCGCGCAAACATCGAAACAAAAGATTTGGAAAAATTGGCCCGCTCCATTGCCGACTCACTGAGCAATGAGCTTTATATCCACGCGCTCGTGGGTATCGGCACCATCGTCACCGGCGTCAAAGACTTAGCCCACTCGTTTAAAGAGGCGCAGGTCGCCCTTGAGGTCGGCAAGTTCTTTGATACGGAAAAAACGATCATCAGCTACGACAACTTAGGCATTGCCCGACTGATTTATCAGCTGCCGACTACCCTTTGCGATATATTCTTGAAGGAAGTCTTTAAACGGGGTTCCATAGAAAGCTTGGACCAGGAAACGCTGTTCACCATCCAACGTTTCTTTGAAAACAACCTCAACGTCAGCGAAACGTCCCGCAAGTTGTTTGTCCACAGGAACACCCTTGTTTATAGGTTGGAAAAAATTAAAAAACTCACAGGGCTTGACCTGCGTGAATTTGACGACGCAATTGTCTTTAAAGTAGCGCTGATGGTCAAAAAGTATCTCGACGCGAAACCGGTAAGGTATTAAGATCACCGCTTATTTACTCTAATGCAAAAAAGCTTGTTTTCTTATAGAAATCCTTAGTAGTTTTCTCCGTATTGTTTTACAAACATCGTATATCTCAGTTAAAGGTACGAAGAAAAGGGATTTGAGAAATTATGATTGAATTTAATAACGTCAGCAAGATTTACGACAACGGAGCAGTTGCGCTCAAGGATGTCAATATACATATTGATCCGGGAGAGTTCGTTTTCGTGGTAGGTGCCTCCGGTGCCGGGAAAAGCACTTTTTTGAAGCTGATCATTCGAGAGGAAGTGCCCACCAAGGGCGATATTCGCATCAAAAATTTTATACTCAACGAACTCAGACCCGGCGAGATACCGGAATTTCGACGCCATTTAGGCGTTGTTTTTCAAGATTTTCGTTTGATACAAAATATGAATGTGTATGATAACATTGCCTTTGCCATGCGTGTCATCGGGGCGAAAGAAAAAGATATCCGTAAACGGGTCCCTTATGTTATCAGCCTCGTGGGGCTTGCCTCGAAAGCACGCTGTATGCCGCTGGAACTTTCCGGCGGGGAACAGCAGCGTGTTGCTTTGGCGAGGGCGCTGACAAACAATGCGGATATTATCATTGCGGATGAACCGACCGGCAACATTGACCCCCACATGAGCCGCGAAATTGTTTTGTTACTGCGTAGGCTCAACGACACGGGCACCACCGTGATTATGGTGACACACCAGCACAGCTTGGTGCGCCAGTTTGACAACCGTGTGATTATATTGGAAAACGGCTGTGTCGTATCCGACGGGAAAGCACTCAAAGGCAAAACTGCCGGCTGTGCAAAAGGTTCCCTTGACCCTATGCCAAAAGATTTAACCAAAAGGTATGCCAATCAAAAGCAAACCCCTCCCCCGGCAAAAAATCCGCTACCACCCGAATGTGCTACAGAAGAAGGAGGGGTGCAATGAAAGGCGGAAGCATAGGTTACTTGACCAAAGAAGGTTTTCGTTATGTGCATGTCAACAAGCTCATGAGCATCGCCTCTATCTCCGTATTGTTCAGCTGCCTTGTGATGATCGGCTCCGCCGGTTTGCTCCTGGTCAACATGTACTCGATGATAAGCAACATTGAAGAAAAAAATGTTATTACTGTTTTTTACGAAGATGGCGTGCAGGGCGAGGCGGGCGACACACTCGGTAAGAAAATACAGGCACTGGCCAATGTTAAATCCATAGAATTTGTACCCAACGAGGTAGCTTTTCAACAACAAATAGCGATCTCCAGCCCGGAAATGAAGGAGTATTTAACAGGGAAAGAAGACTCTTTCCCTGATGCATATAAGGTTACCGTTGCAGATATGGGGCTTTACACCGAAACGGTCAAGCAACTCGGTGCCTTGGGTGGCGTTGCGAGCGTTAGTTCCAGCAGCGGGACTGCCAAAACACTCAATAGCCTGCGCACCACAGTAACAACCATCAGCCTGGGTATTATCATTATGCTGCTGGCAGTTTCACTGTTTATTATATCTAACACCATCAAAATCACCATGTTCAACCGCCGGTTGGAAATCAGCATCATGCGCAGTGTGGGCGCGACCAACATGTTTATTCGCTGGCCGTTTATGCTGGAGGGTATGATTTTAGGCGTCATCTCGGGCATACTTGCAACCTTGGCGGTATGGGGTATTTATGAAGGCGCAATTCGCTCGCTAACAGACCTGCTGGCAAACCTTGGTGGGCGCGCATCTCCACCGTTTTCCCATTACGCACTGTTGATGCTTTTTAGTTTTGTGGCTATCGGCGTTGTTACGGGCAGTTTGGGCAGCACCATTTCCATCGCAAAATATTTGAAGGAAAAGGAGTATGTGTGCCATGAGGTCTAAAATTGGTTCCGGCGCAAAAAAAATGACAGCCCTATTGTTGAGCATAGCCTTACTCTTTTTAGTCGGTGCTCCACAGGCGAGGGCAGATGAGCTCAGCGATTTGAGGGCGGAATATGACCGTCTAACCCAAAAAATCGCAGAAAGCGAAAAAAAGCTGAAGGATATTTCTGTCGATAAAAGCAAACAGCAAGAACTTATCACCGAGCTTAACGGGCAAATTGACGATATCGGCAAGCAGATGAAAGTTTTGACTTCGTCCATTGATTTGCTGCAAACGGACATCGGTAAATTAAAAGGCACCATCGCCCAACACCAGTCGGACATCACAAGCCTTGGTAAAAAAATTGAGGATACCATCGGCGAAATTGAAGTCAAACAAGCAGAAGTCGAAAACACCAAGCAAGAAGCACTTGAACGGTTGCGCGCAAGTTATGTGGCCGGCAACCCTTCCAAGATTGACATCCTTTTAAGTTCGGAAGATTTATCGGTGTTCTTTTTCAATGTTGAACTGCTCAAACAGATTGACAAGCAGGAAAACGAGCTGATGAAAAAGCTCAAAATCGAAGCCGACACACTCGCCGCAACCAAGGCAAACTTAGAAAAGGACAAAAGCACCCTGGAACAAACAAAACAAGCTTTAGACACCAGGTTGAGCGACTTAGAAAGTAAAAAGGCACAAAAGGACGCGGATGCTCAAAAATATCGCACCATTCAAAACAGTATCGGCTCCAAATACGAACTTGCTAAGCGGCAGGTGGAAAAACTCGATAAAAACAGCGCCGCATACAAGGCACAGATTGCCCGCTACGAGCGCGAACAGATAGAAACCGACAAACGCATTGATATTTTGATTGCACAGCAAGGCTCCAGTTCAGGCGATGTCGTTTCAGACGAGAATGATGGCACGATGATTTGGCCCGTTCCGTATGACCGGTGCTATATAACGGCCTACTTTCCCTTCTACCCGAGCGGTGGACGGCATACCGGTATTGATATCATCGTGAAGGACTCCGGGGGCGGTAATATCTCCTACGGCAAAAAAATTGTGGCGGCGCAAGGTGGCAAAGTCTTTTCCTCCGGTTGGAACGGGGCCTACGGCAACTGTGTTATCATTGACCACGGTGGCGGGCTCTTGACACTTTACGGCCATTGCAGTGCCCTTTCCGTGCGCACGGGGCAAACCGTCAGCAAGGGACAAAAAATCGGGGAAATCGGCTCAACCGGCAATTCGACCGGCCCGCATTTGCACTTTGGTGTTAAAACCAACAGCAAGGGCACGGTACAATGGGTGCAACCCCTGGATTATGTGCGTAAACCCTAGGAGAATTTTAGGCTACAATGCAGAGCATTGCGCATGTGCACCCAAATTTGGCAGGCTGCACGAGCCTTACCGAAAGGAAACTAAAGTTACATGAACAAAAAGATATCAATCGGTCTCGCCGTCGCGTTCGCTATTATGACGATGGCTGCCACTTTCGCGGTTACCATGAACTACTCCAAAAATATATATAACGAACTCATCCCCAACCTTTCCGAAAGGTTGGACAGACGCTTCGCATTGGATGAAATTGAGGAACTGGTTAACGGCGAGTTCTATTTTAATTCGGATATCAACAACAAAGAACTCAATGCATCCATCACCGATGGATATTTGAAGGGCTTAAAAGACCCTTACAGCAAGTTTTTAACAGCCGATGCCTATCGGGAATATATGGATAAGCTCGAAGGCAAGGAGCACGGTATTGGTGTCATAACCACGTTGAAGCCGGATACCGGCACCATTTTCATTGTGGATGTTACGCCGGGTTCTTCCGCCGATCTCGAAGGCATAAAAAAAGGCGACGAAATTATAAAAATTGAAGGCGAACCGGTTACGGCCGCCAACTACGACAGCATGCTTTTGAAATTACAGGGCATGAGCCTTACCACCGTGACCCTCACCTACCGCCGCGACACGGTGGAAACAACCGTGAACGTGATGATAGGTTTTGAATCACAAACGGTGTCCTATGAAGCTGACGGAGACATCGGATATATCAGAATCACCAAGTTTTACAAAAACACAGCAAGCCAGCTGGAAAAGGCTATCGACGCGCTGAAGAAAAAAGAGGTAATCGGCATTGTCTTTGACGTGCGCAATGCTTCCGAGGGTACCATCGAATACGCCGCGAAAGCCGCCGACGTGATTGTACCCATTGGCACCGAGGGCGAAAGGCAAGCAATCGCAACTGTTTATGATAAGAATGACGAAGTCTATAAGAAAATATCATACCCATCGACCGCCGGCGAGTTATCCCTGCCCATGAACGTGCTGATAAATGAGGGTACCTCCGGCAGTGGCGAACTTTTTGCGGCTACACTGCGTGACTATAAAAAGAGCCTGCTTGTGGGTGAAGTAACAGCCGGCAACAACACCTTCCAATCCATCAATATCCTTTCGGACGGCAGCGCAGTTGTGCTCACAGTGGCCACAGTCAAGGCATACTTGTCAACCTACGATGATGGGCTCATACCCGACACACAGGTGGCACTGGCTGATGAAGGCAATATCGGTCTTGACCTGCTGCCAAGGGTGGATGACAACCAGTACCAAACGGCAAAAACTTTTTTACAATAGGAGCGCTGAATGAAAACCGTTGACCTCATTGTCCCATGTTATAACGAATCCGAAGTATTGCCCTTGTTTTATAGCGAGGTTTGTGAAGTCATTGCTTCATGCCCCGGTTATGAGTTCAATATTATTTTCGTCAATGACGGCAGTAAGGATAAAACTTTACAAGCCATCACAACCCTTGCCACACAGGACAGCCGAGTGAAATACCTATCCTTTTCCCGCAACTTTGGCAAGGAGGCAGCCATGCTCGCCGGGATGAAGTATTCCACGGGGGATTATATCGGCATCCTGGACGCAGACTTGCAGCACTCACCGGAGTTGCTCGTTGATATGCTCGCTGCCCTGGAGGAAGGCTATGATGTAGCGGCCGCAAGGCGCACAGACCGCACGGGCGAAGGCAAAATCAAAAGCTTTTTTTCCCGCATGTTTTATAAGCTCGGTAACAGCATTATCGATATTGAAATCGCACACGGTGCGCAGGACTTTCGCATCATGAAGCGCAAGGTAGTTGAGGCGGTCATCTCCATGCCGGAATACAGTCGTTTTTCCAAAGGCATTTTCACATGGGTGGGCTTTAACACCAAATGGTTTGAACACGTCAACCGCAACCGCGCGGCAGGCGAAACCACGTGGTCGTTTTTCAAACTTTTCCGCTACGCCATTGACGGGATTATCGGCTTTTCCGCCGTGCCGTTGAAAGCATCCCTGCTGTTCGGCTCCCTGTTCAGTTTGGGCGGGATCGGTTATGCAATATTCATCGTTATTCGCACCCTGCTTTATGGCGCAGATGTGGCGGGCTACCCATCAATTATCAGCGCCATTTTTGTCATCGGCGGGCTGATCTTATTTTCACTGGGCGTTATCGGCGAATACCTCGCGCGTATTTATATGGAGGTCAAGCACAGGCCGATATTTATTATTGATGAAACTAATATAAGACCGGAATAACCACGCGTCAAACAAGCAAATCTAAAAGGTTGCCTTCGTGCAATCTTTTTTTATTGAAAAATAAAAACTCGACTTGACTTTATGCGTATTCTATGCGTATAATATAGTTGATGGAACGGAGCCTTGATGAAACGCAAAGATTTGGTTCGACTGCTTGAAAACAACGGTTGGACAAAAGCAAGAGAAGGCGCGAATCACGAGATATACACCAAAGGCAACAACACCGAGATGATCCCAAGGCACAAAGAAATTGCTGAAGGCCTAGCAAAAACTATTATCAAACGACGTAGATTAAAGTAATGCGGTAAAGGAGGCTGTTCAAATGAAACAAGCATATCCGATTGTTATGACAAAAGACGGTGCTTATTTTGTTGTTGCGGTACCGGATTTGGAAATCAATACCCAAGGCGAAACCATAGCTGAAGCTATGGAGATGGCGCGTGATGCGATAGGAATGTTTGGCTGCTACAAACAAGATGAAAAACAGACAATCGCACCGCCTTCAAAAATTGACGCAATAAAAGCCCGCAAGACCGACATCGTCACACTTGTTGATGTGGACTTTGACGCCTACCGCAAAAAGCACGAAACCCGCACCGTGCGTAAAAACCTCACAATCCCCTCTTGGCTTAACAGCGAAGCGGAAAAAGCCGGAATAAACTTTTCATCCGTACTTCAAAATGCGCTGATACAACAGCTGCATATTACGGAGTGACGACCGTTGCTTTCAAATGCTGTCCCCCCTAATTTTCGTCCCAATTAACACTCAGCGACATAAGCGAAAAGCTTATGCCGCTGTTTTCATCTTTTTTTCTACCGATAGAAAATTTCTATACGACCAGATACGAGGTAATTTGAAAGTTCTTGATTGCTACGGTGCAGTCATAATTGCCGTGTATTTCGAACCCGATGTTGGTGCCGCCGACAGCAAAATCCTCTGCCGTAATGGGTCGACCGAAAGAATTGGACTCATTGGCTTTTTCAATCATCTTTTGAATATGCGGAGTTAAGTTGAGCTTGATACGCGTCCATTTTGATGAAACGCGCGGCTTGCCCAAGCGAAAAAGGCTCCTGAAGCCATAACCGTAAGTATCCGCAGTGGAAACGGTGTAAATCATTTGGTTGCTGCCGGCGGTATCCACAGCCCAATAAGTATCCTGCAAACCACGGCTGTCAAACAGGTTAACGCCAAACCACACAAACTCATGCCCCTCAACACCTTTGATGTAAAAATAAGCCAGGTACTGGGCGGCGTTAATCCCTTCTTTGTTGGTAGTATCCTTAAAATCCGTGAGCTTAATATCCAAGGTCAGCATCAATTTATCCGCAGCACAGCTGTAAAAGGCGCTGTCTGCCGGCACTGCTTTAAGTGGCGACTGCTCCAACAACAAGTGTGGCCAGTTGCCCTCCCCCGCCGGCTCACCGCCATACACATTCGCAGCGTTCAGGCGCATGGACACGGACTTGTCCGCCGGGGTATAAGTGACCGTTTTAGTCTTGCCGTCCGTTATGGTATACATATCGGACGACTCACGCTCGTCCCACAAACAATGTTTGGAACCCCATTGCGCAATCATCCACTCCGGCATAACCGGTAACACATTATATGTAAAATTGCCAAGCGGCACCCCCTGCCCGTTTTGTGTGTGCATACTCATCACGGTAAAACCGTTTTCAAATCCGCCGTCCGCAAAGAGATGCTTTGTTTTATATTCCACAGGCGACGGATTTATGATGCCAAGCAGGGCAAAGATGATGGATATAATGAATGCGATGATTCTTGCTACCATGCTGGTTCCTCGTTTCTTTGTGGGGTTGTGCCGGTTTGGTTTTGCTACCAATCAGAACGACACTACTCTAAAACAAGGCGGCACATATCTTAACTATGCGGTTTGTTTTGCTACCAATCAGAACGACACTACTCTAAAACTATCTTCCAAGGTCTCCGCCTCTCCGTACTGTTTTGCTACCAATCAGAACGACACTACTCTAAAACAGGCGATACCACCACATAGCCACCATTTTGGTTTTGCTACCAATCAGAACGACACTACTCTAAAACGTCATAATCGAAACAAAAATAACGAACGCAGTTTTGCTACCAATCAGAACGACACTACTCTAAAACCTTGATTAAAGAGTATAGCTACAAAAACAGGTTTTGCTACCAATCAG